>JAQVML010000157.1 GCA_028703645.1 Eubacteriales bacterium | reverse complement strand
ACTTGATGGAGCGGCTTTCCTTTCCTTTTTGAAGCAAGCGTTTTCCATGCGCAGAAAAACGCTGTATAATAACCTCAACAAGGATGAGCGTATCACCCCCGCGCTCTTAACGCTCGGTTTTCCCGCGGACGCGCGCGCCGAAGCGTTGCCGCCGGAGGCGTTGCAAGCTATATTTTTAGCGCTACAACACACGATTGACTAACGAATTGAACTGAAACGGAGGATGTTTCTATCATGGCAAAACTGACTTATTTTTATCTACCCAGCTGCCCGCACTGCCGCCTTGCCGCGCGCAACATCGAAGAACTCTGCGCGGAGGACAGCCGCTACAAGGATGTTGAAATCGAGCGGGTCGACGAATCCGCCGAAAAAGCGCGCGCCGCGAAATACGACTACTGGTATGTCCCTTGTTTCTACATGGGCGATCAGAAGATTCACGAAGGACACGCCGAGAAAGCGGATGTAAAGGCCGTGCTCGACCGCGCACTGAAGTCCTGATCGATCCATTCTCTCGCGAACAGACCCGCCGCGGCAGATTTTGTCTCCGGCGGGTTTTTGATTGCGAAAAATAAACGTTTGTCGCGTAAAAATCGCCAAAGCCATGCGTTGCGATGTATAATAGATCGTAGCTGATCTGTCCTATACATTCCATCTCGAATCATGATAAGGAAGTGTCCGCCATGTTGATCGCCTTATATATCCTGCTCGCACTGCTGGCAATGCTGATTGTATTCAACGTAATCATGGCCTGGAAGCTATCGAGCATGCTGCTTCATCCGCGCATCTACGCGTATGATACCGTGGTGGACGAGGAGGTCAAGCGGGGACATTTCACGCGGGAATGGTACGACGCAACCGTACACTTGGAAGATTTTACGCTGCGTTCGCCCTTTGGTTACGATCTGCATTGCGCGCTCTGGCCGCGCGAAGAGGGCGTTTCGTTTGCGGACGGGCGGCGGCGCGTCGTCGTATTGGTCCACGGCTTTACCTACTGTCTGCTGGGGCAGATTAAATATGCGGCCATGTTCCACGACCTCGGCTTTGACTGCGTGCTCTACGATCATCGCAACCACGGGCTCTCCGGCCGTGCACCGACCACGATGGGCGCGTTTGAATCCAAGGATTTGGCTTTTGTCTGCGATTGGGCAAGAGGCCAGTATGGCGAGGACGCTATCCTCGGAACGCTTGGCGAATCCATGGGGGCGGCGACCGTCATGCTGCATGCGGGTTTGGATCCGCGCTTATCGTTTGTGGTGGAGGATTGCGGTTACAGCAGTCTCACAGGCGAACTCAAGAGCGAGCTGAAAAACCGGTTTCATTTGCCCGCGTTTCCCGTAATGCCGATCGCCAGCCTGTTTTTCCGCCTGCGTGGCGGCGTGTTTTTCCGCGAGGTGCGTCCGGCCGACGCGCTGAAAAAAAGCGTCTCGACGCCGATGCTCTTCGTCCATGGAGACGCGGACGAGCTTGTACCGCCACAAATGCAGCAGGAATGTTTTGACGCAAAGCCCGGCAAAAAAACCTTGTGGCTCGTGCCGGGTGCAACGCACGCGGAGTGCTATGGCTGCGATCCTGTCGGTTACCGCGAGCAGTTGACCCGTTTTCTATCCGACAATGGTCTGCTCGGGTGAGAAAAATTTGCGCGATCCGGCGAGAGCTTGCGCGCTGCCTCTCTTGCAAACACCATGAAACGCTGTTATCATGAAATTAATATGGAGGGCGAATTGTATGACAAAATCGTTCCAAAAAGCCATGATCATCTCATCCGTCATCTACCTCGTCATCGGGCTGGTATTAGTCATCTGGCCGGATGCCGCGCGGCAGATCATCATCTACGCCATCGGTGCCGCTGCGCTGCTCTACGGAGGCTATCGCATCGTAGATTTCTTTGTGCGCAAAGAGCACCTTGCCAACACGGTACAGCTCGGCGTCGCGCTCGGCATTGCCTGCCTGTTGCTCGGATTGTTTCTAATCTTCAAGGTGGATCTCGTCGTCTCCCTGCTGGCCGCCGTCGTTGGCGTCGCGGTCATTGTGGACAGCGTTTTGCGCCTGCAAATCGCGCTCAACCTCCGTTATTTCGGCTCGGTGTACTGGGTGGTGTTGCTCGTCACCGCGCTGGTGACGCTGGGATTTGGCATTCTTCTGCTCTTTAATCCCTTCACCGCGGTTCGGGTTGCGACCATCGTCGCGGGGGTGCTGTTGCTTGTCGACGGCGGACTCACGCTCTGGGGTGTGCTGCAATCTCAAAATAGCGGGCCGCAGCGGACGACCATCGTAAAATAAACGCCGTTTTTCGCGGCGCAGAGAAACGAAATCAACCCATCGACTCAGTCCGGCGGACTTGATCGATGGGTTTTTATTTGCATCAGGATATTTGATTTTTTCGGGTAATGTGGATTGCTATGCCAATTCAAAGAACGGCATCGTTCTGCCCATGTCCGGCTGATAGATTCGCGTACAGTTGCGCCCCGCTTCTTTTGCGGCATAGAGTGCGGTGTCCGCTTTGCGGTAGAGCTCGTCAAACCCCGATCCGTCCTGCGGATAGGTCGCCGCGCCAAAGCTACAGGAAATCTCCATTTTGTCACTTACGTCTTGGTAAAGTTGCGCGCAAAGGTTGTTGATCTTCGCCTGTAGTGCCTCGCGGTTGACCACGTTTTTGAGCAGAAGCACAAACTCGTCCCCTCCGATTCGTCCAACCAGATCATCCGCGCGCAGCGCATTGCGCAGCAGATCGCAGATGCGCGCCAGTACCCGGTCTCCGTAGCCATGCCCGTATTTGTCGTTGATTCGCTTAAAGTGGTCGACATCCACCATCACAAGCGCATGCAATCCTCCGTTGAGCGGTTGCAGAAAGACCGATTGCGCCGCATCCAGAAACGCGCCACGATTGAGCACACCCGTGAGCATATCCGTTCGCAGTTGGTTCATCATGGTCAGCTCCTCGCGCTTCTGCACATCGACATCTCTCAACAAGATCGAGGCGCGCACGTTGGAGGAGTAGGGGTCCGGCAGCATCTGTACGCTCAGGCGCACCCAAACATATTTGCCGTTCTCTTTTAGATGGCGATACTCCTGTTTTTCCAGCCGCGCGCCGCGGAAATACTCCGTCAACAGGTGCTCCCGCGCGGTAAACGGGCGAATCCGTTCCCGATCCTCCGGATGAACGTAAACCGACAGAAAATGGCGCATCGCGCTCTCCATCGATCCACTCAACTGCTCCGGCAACGGCGAGAGCAACGTGCCCTTCTGCGCCTCCAGTCTGCCTTGGGTCAAGTCAAATTCTAAAAAAGCGGTGTTTTGCTGCGGCAGAGACTCATATGTTTTTTCCCAGCGACGATACGCGACCTCGCGCGCATGCTGCTCCGTTACGTTTTGCAGGGAAATCACCGCTTGTGTGGGCACATGCTCCTCGTCATAGATCAGAGAATACGTAACGCGGTACCATTCAAACTCAACAAGATCGCAGCTAAGGTTGAGCTGCAAAACGGCACTTCCGGTTGGCTGCTCTCCGCTTACAATCCGCGAAAAAAGCTCTCGGCTTGCCTCCAGGCTTTCGGGATTGATGACATTGTTTTGATTCAGAAATTCCGGCAGATTTTCAATGACGCTTCTCTGGAACAACTCCGCAGACTCCGGCGGCAAATAGGCTGTTTTTTCCGCGAGGTGATAGCGCAACACGAGTTTATCGCTTTGGCGAACCGCGATTCGATACTCTTCTTCGCGCACGCGGAGCTCTTCCTCCACACGTTTTTGCGGCGTGATATCCATAAACGCACAAATCCACAAGCTTGTGTCGCTTTTAATGCGCGAAGCGTGAATGATCGCCCATGTTGCGCTGCCGTCCCTGCGCAGTATCCTCGCTTCCAGCGCGATCGCCTGCTCCTGTCCATCACTCAACCCCGCGATTTGCGACAAAATCTCCGCGCGGGTCTCCGCCTCAACATAATCCAGCGCGCCGCGGAGTCCATATTCGCTTGCTTGATCCGCATTATAAAATCCAATCATTCGATAATAATTATCATTTGCGAATAAAATACCCAACCGCTCATCGTCTCTTGCGACGCAAAGTCCGCAAGGTAATTCAGAGAGGATATACTCGCGTAAATCCGCTGTTAATGGATAGTTTTTTTCGTTTTGATACATTTTTAGCTCCGGCCTGAATGATCGAAAAAATTAAGTCACATTGTACTAACACTTATGGTTATCAGTATAGCATCGCTTGTTGCGATTGCAAGTATAATTTGAAAATATATATCATATTAACCTTGGTTTAACCAGATATTCAGTATATTGCCAAATATTAATAAAATAACCATGGTTTTTCAGTAATTTTTTCATGTTGCAACGTAACATGTTACTTGCGAACATTGTAAAATTTCCTCATCCGCGATTGATTGCGCTGTTTCATGTAAGAAAGCGTGTATGCGCCGTGACAAAAGGCACACTTTGAATCCAATTTTTAACCCAAAATCACTCGGACAGCGCATCCGAAAGAGCCATGTTTCCGACAGCGGGAAGGAACGCATATTTGCAAACGATCAGGACGCCCGCCGGATCACCGCGATGATGGACGCGATCATCCGAAGCGATAGACCGGACGGACGCGCGAAGTATGCGCCTGGATTCTTTCCCGTCAAGCAACTCAAATAAACGAGTTTCACAAGCACAAAAATGATTTGACTTTTCAAGCGATTCGCCGCTTTTTTCGCGCGGATTCTCATGTTTTTCGCGTGGATTGTGTGGCATCCGATGCTTCTTTTTTGATATACTCTCTTGCGTGCCGTGCCATATTTATTTTTACCATACGGACAAGAAAAAGCAACTGATCTGATTGCGAGGATTTCCTATATGAA
>JAQVML010000156.1 GCA_028703645.1 Eubacteriales bacterium | reverse complement strand
CATCGACCGCATTGTGTCTCCGCTTGGGCGCCATATCGACGAAGCAAACCCGATGGTCGATGCGCGTCTTGCGGATGGATCGCGTGTCAACGCCGTGATCGCGCCGCTTTCTTTAAAAGGGCCGCTGCTCACGATTCGAAAATTTTCCAGCACGCCGCTTACCATTGAGAATCTGATTGATTTCGGAAGCTTAACGTTTAAGATGGCGGCGTTTCTCGAAGCCTGCGTGAAAGGCAGACTCAACATCGTGGTTTCCGGAGGTACCGGCAGCGGAAAGACGACGCTGCTCAACGTGCTCTCCGCATATATTCCATATGACGAGCGAATCGTTACCATCGAGGACGCCGCAGAAATCCAGCTGCAACAAAGGCATGTGCTCACGCTGGAAGCGCGCCCGGCTAACCTGGAAGGAACGGGACAGATCACCATTCGGGATCTGGTTCGAAACGCTCTGCGTATGCGTCCGGATCGCATCATCGTCGGCGAGGTTCGCGGCGGCGAAGCGCTGGACATGCTGCAAGCCATGAATACCGGTCACGATGGCTCCATGACGACCGGTCACGCAAACTCCACGCGCGACATGCTGGCGCGTCTTGAGACGATGGTGCTCATGGCGGGCATGAACCTGCCGATCGCAGCCATTCGCCAACAGATTGCCTCCGCAATCGATATCATTGTGCAGCAATCGCGTATGCGCGACGGCAGCCGTAAAATCATCGGCATCAGCGAAGTAACCGGCATGGAAGGCGACATCATTCTCACACAGGAAATCTTTACGTATGACTACGGCGACGGGCGGTCGCCTGGTCGATTCCGCCCGACCGGAATTAAGCCGCGCTGCAGCGAAAAACTCTCTGCTGCCGGAGCGGGGCTCAAAGACGAGTGGTTCCGCTAATGCTGGAACAGAAACGCTGAGACAATGCAGGAAGGAGAAGAGTTCAAATGATACGAACACTGGTTACCGTTGCGTTTATCATTGCGTTTTATTTTATCTTCTACCTTTTTGCGATGGCACGCACGAAAGAAAAGAAGAAGATGGATGAGCGCGTCCGCGCTTTATTCGATCTATCCGCGGATGAAAGCGCAAACAGGCGTGCGGGTCAAAAAAAGCAAAGAAAGAACCCGTTGCGGTTGGAGCAAATTGCAGATGAACTCTATGTTGCAGGCGTTGTCTTGCGTGCGGAGGAATTTGTTACCATCTGGATTTTGCTGGGTGCGGTGATACCCGCAATCGCGCTGTTCTTAGGCGCGCCAACCACCATTTGCATCGGCCTAGTCATCGTTGGTGTTGCGGCGCCGATCACATGGGTGACCATCAAGAAGAATAAAAGGCTTGCGGTTCTGGCATCACAACTATCGGACGCGTTGACCATTATCTGCAACGCGCTTCGTGTCGGCCAGTCGTTTCAATACGCGTTAAAGAGCGTTGCCGACGAGATGGAAGAACCGATCTCGCGCGAATTTATGCGCGTCTATCGCGAAACGCAGTACGGCATGCCGCTTGAGACAAGCCTTGGCCGCTTGGTCGGCCGAACAAGGAATCCCGATTTGGAACTGATGTCCTCCGCTGTGATTATCCAGCGACAGATCGGCGGTAACCTTGCCATCATCCTCCAGAATATTTCTGATACGATCAACCAGCGCGTGCAGATACGCGGAGAGATTCACACCATGACTTCTGCCGGGCGCATGAGCGGCTATATCATCGGCGCGCTGCCCGCGTTTATCATACTGCTGTTGATGTTTATCAACCCGGGATATATCGATATGTTTTTTACGACGGAAAAGGGCCGGATCATGATGGTGATCAGCCTTGTGCTGGAGGCGATCGGTTTTTCGATCGTCAACAAAATCGTAAACATCAAGGTCTAAGGAGGGAGATATCGCATGCGGTTTGTTGTGTTGGCTTTCACACTTGCGGTCTTTCTCGGCCTGCTTGCGCTGCTGTATGACGTTGGCGTTAAAGACGATGAGATGCGAAAGCGCTTTTCTCAGGTACAGGAAACGGAGCGCGCAGCCTATAGCGATGAAGAGCTCAAAAAATCGTTTTCGGAGCGCGTGATTCGTCCGGTTATCAAGCGAATATCCGATGGAGTTCGCCGATCGGCGGGAAACCGCAAGCCGGTCGGACAAAGCAAGTCGAATTTGAAGCTGGAAAAGCAGCTCAAAGCGTCCGGCATGACGTTATCGTTGCAGGAATACACGTTTATCAAGAGCATGCTGGTACTCGTCTTCCTGATGGTTGGAATCGTTTTGTATTTGTTTTTGCCGCTGGATTTGATGCCGAAGCTGTTTATTATGCTGATCATGGCGAACATTCCAATGTTTGGAACCAGCTATTTTTTAACGTCTCGCGTAAAGAAACGGAAAGAGACGATTCTGCGTGAGCTGCCGGAGACGATGGATGTACTGGTCGTCAGCGTTGAGGCGGGACTCGGTTTGGACACCGCGATCTTGCGCCAGTATGCGAAGAACAAAAATGCGGTACTGACGGAGCTCAGCGGAGCGATTCGGGAAACGCAGATGGGCGTTCCGCGCAGAACCGCGTTTAAAGAGATGGCGGAGCGCTGCGACGTCAAGGAGATGACGGTGTTTGTTACCGCGCTGTTGCAGGCGGATCAATTGGGCGTTCCGGTGAAAAACGTATTAAATGTGCAGGCGGAGCGGTTACGAATCGAACGAAAGCAACAGATTCAGGCAAAGGCCGCAAAAGCGCCGATTAAGATCATGCTGCCAACCGTAATGTTTATCTTCCCTGTGATCTTTATCATTCTACTGGGACCAGCCGCGGTCAGCATGATTGAAACGCTGAGTTGATCGGGCACAAACGACAGACAGGCGCGAACCATCATTGGATCTTCTCGCCATGAGGCAATTGTATGAAAATGGTGAAAATCGTAAAGGACGGAATGCCGATTGCAACCGTCTGGCACGCAAAAGGCTACTTTGCCCGGCTGAGGGGATTATTGGGGCGAACGTTGCAGGAAGATGGAGGAATGCTCCTTACCCCGTGCAGCGCCATTCACACAATCGGCATGGGTTACGCAATCGATGCGCTCTATCTGGATCGGCAGGGACGCGTGTTGAGAGTTGACGAGTCATTGAAACCGGGCAGGATATTGCCGCCACAGCGCGGCGCGAGGCACGTTTTAGAGCTGCCGGATGGCAGCGCAAAGCGACGAAAGATTGTAACAGGCGACAAACTGGAGGTAATCCAATGAGTGAGTATATCGAACGAAACGAAGAGGGAATTGATTCCCTACGCAACCGCATGGATGCAGACGCGCGGTTTCGTCGCTCTCTGTCCGGCTATGACCCACAGGATGTGCGCGCTTATGTGGAAAACGTAAAGCGTATTTTTGCGCAGCAGACAAGGGCCGCGAAACAGGAGCAGGAAGATTTACTCGCGCAGCTGGATTCCGCTAAGAGCGAAGTTCAGGCGCGAAACTGCGGCATCAAGAAACTAAAAGATCTGCTTGTCGAGCGGGAAGCGCAGCTGAACACGGCGAACATGCGAATCAACACGCTGCTGCAAACGGTGAAGACGCATGGCGCGGAACGGGATGAGCTGGAGCGGCTCCGGCAGGAGGCGGCAAGCAGCGGAAACACGGAGCGGATTCTCTCGCTGGAAAAAGAAACGCAGCAACTACGCGCGGCGGTTGCGCAGGCATCCAACCTCGTCAATACCTGGAAAGCGGAACGCGAGCGCCTGATGGAAGAAAACGATCGCTTGCGCGAGGAGGTCAACTATCTGCGTGCGGTTTCGAGCAGAGCGACCGCGGATTACGAAGCGAGCCGCGCGTATACGGCAAATCAGCAATATCAACCCGCTTACGACCAAACGATACGGCCGACGCATGCGGACGTGATTGCGGCGGAAAACCGCTTTATGGCGCAGAGCGCGCAGCAGCCGATGCAACAGCCCATGCAGCAGCAGGCGCAACCAAACTATCAGCAACCGGTGCAACCCGTTTATCAGCAACCGGTGCAACAGCCGATGCAACAACCGGTACAGCAACCGATGCAGCAGCCGATGCAGCCGACAGCACAGCAGCCGGCAATGAATCAGCAGAAGGAATTTTCGCAGGTTGCGGATAAGCTTGCGACCATGTTTGCGGAAGCATATCAGCTGATCAGCCAGTTCAAGTCCGGACTGGATGCGCAGCCGGAACCGCAACAGCAGCAACGTCCGGCGCAACCCGCGATGCAGATTCTGCGTCCGGAAGCCGTGAATGCGGAAAATTTCTATCCGAGAAGATAAGCCGATTACCGGGAAATAATGAAATGAAAAAAAGCGCAGATGCGTAGGCTGACGGTAGCCGTGCGTTTGCGCTTTTTGATGAGACGATGGATGCGATGCGGTGGTAAAAAGCGGTCTTACGGTTTCGGAGCGCCTCGATACAACAGCAGTTTTCTGGCTAGAAAGTTCCAAAAGAGCACGATTGCGGATGCGATCACCTTTGAAATCATGTAGAATACATGCAGGATATCGGTGAAAAAGTAGAGCAGTGCCTCCGTTAAACCGAGCCCGATCAGCCCGATCAACGCGTACGCGACAAACTCAAAAACGCGCCCGACCCGCGCCTCCTGCGCGCGAAAGACCAGCGCACGGGAGAGAAAAAAGTTGATGATCAACCCCGCGATAAAGCCGACGATCGCCGCAATGAGATAGTAAAGGCCCGCGCGGACGCAGAGCCAGAGCACGCCGGCGTCGACAAGAAACGAGCATCCGCCGACGAAGACATAGCGAAAAAACTGGATGAACGGCTTTGCGGTGGGTTCGATGAAGAGTTTTTTGAAGAACTGTTGCATGCTTTCCTCACGTAAACGTTTGAATTTGATTCTCTTGTGATCAGGACTTCTTTTCGTGATAAGCTTGCTCGGTATTCACGCCCCAAACATTC
>JAQVML010000155.1 GCA_028703645.1 Eubacteriales bacterium | reverse complement strand
CCGCCCGATCGGTCTCGGCGTCAGCGGATATCACCACATGCTCGCGAAAAACCACATCAACTGGGAGAGCGAGGAACACCTGAAGTTCGTCGACAAGCTCTTTGAGCGGATCAACTATGCCGCAATTCAAGCTAGCTGCGACGTCGCCGCCGACAAGGGCCGATATGAGCTCTTCGAGGGCAGCGATTGGCAGACGGGCACGTATTTTACCAAGCGTGGCTACACAAGCGAGCGCTGGAAACAGCTTGCCTCCCGCGTCGCCAGCACCGGTCTTCGAAACGGCTGGCTGCTTGCGATTGCACCAACCAGCAGCACGAGCATCATCGCGGGAACCACCGCGGGCATTGATCCCGTGATGAACCGCTATTTTCTGGAAGAGAAGAAAAACGGGCTGATCCCGCGCGTTGCGCCCGCTCTCTCGCCGGAGACGTTCTGGTATTATAAGAGCGCGCATCTGATCGACCAAACGTGGTCCATCCGGGCGGCGGGCGTGCGACAACGGCACATTGACCAGAGCCAGAGCATGAACTTTTACATCACCAACGAGTTCACGTTTCGAAAGGTGCTGGGGCTGTACATTCTCGCCTTTGAGCAGGGCGTCAAGACCGTTTACTACGTGCGGAGCAAGAGCCTTGAAGTAGAGGATTGCTCGGCGTGCTCGTCCTGATACGATGCTGATTGAACATAGAACAACGGGAGCGTAACAAAATGGAAATACTCAAGCAAAAGCCTCTCTTTAACCCGGATGGCAGCATCGACCTTGCCGACCGGCGCATGATCGCGGGCGAAACCACGAACCTCAACGACTTCAACAACCTCAAATACAGCTGGTCGCACGACTGGTACCGGCAGGCGATGAACAACTTCTGGGTGCCGGAGGAGGTCAACCTCTCCACGGACGTGAAGGATTACCCAAACCTACCCGCGCCGGAGCGCCGCGCGTATGATAAGATTCTGTCTTTCCTAATATTCTTAGACAGCATCCAAACCGCGAACCTGCCCGCCGTCGGCGAATACATCACCGCCAACGAGGTCAACCTCTGCCTTGCGATTCAAACGTATCAGGAGGCCATCCACAGCCAGAGTTACAGCTATATGCTGGACACCATCTGCGAGCCGCAGGGACGCGACGAGGTGCTCTATCAGTGGAAGAACGACGAGCATCTGCTCCGCCGAAACACCTTCATCGGAGACGCATACAACCATTTTTATCAGGAGCGCACGGCGGAAAACCTCATGCGCACCATCGTCGCAAACTACATCCTGGAGGGTGTGTATTTCTACAGCGGATTTATGTTCTTCTATAACCTTGGCAGAAACAACCTCATGCCCGGCTCCGTGCAGGTGATTCGCTATATCAATCGCGACGAGAACACGCACCTGTGGCTGTTTCGGAGCATCTTACTAGAGCTCAAGCAGGAGAATCCGGAGCTGTTTACGCCGGAGAAGGTAGCGCTCTATCGGGACATGATCCGCGAGGGTTGCGAGCAGGAGATCGCCTGGGGCCACTATGCCATCGGCGATGGCGTTGCGGGGCTGACCTGCGACATGATCACGGACTATGTGCAGTATCTGGGCAACCTAAGATGCACGAATCTCGGCTTTGAAAAGCTCTATGAAGGCCACGACGCGGAGCCGGAAAACCTCAGTTGGGTGAGCCAATACAGCAACGCCAACACGATCAAGACCGATTTCTTTGAAGCGCGCAGCACCGCCTACGCCAAGAGCGGCGCGATGGTGGACGACCTGTAATTCTCTTTTTTCGTCAGTCGCAGCCGGATAAAAACCAAGCAAAAAGCCGTGGAAGAAATGCTCCACGGCTTTGTGTTTTTTTATATTTTTTATCAGGATGGCGCGAACTGGCTGTTATAAAGCGTCGCGTAAAAACCGTTTTGCCGGAGCAGTTCCTCGTGTTTGCCCCGCTCAACCACCTTGCCGTCGCGCATGACGAGGATCACGTCCGCCTCGCGAATCGTGGAGAGCCTGTGCGCCACGACGATACTCGTTCTGCCCTCCATAAGCCGCGCAAACGCCGCCTGTACGCGCTGCTCCGTGCGTGTGTCGATGGAGCTGGTCGCCTCGTCGAGAATCAGCACCGGCGGCAGGCGCAGCATGACCCGCGTGATGCAGAGTAGCTGTTTTTGCCCCTGTGAAAGGCTCCCGCCGTCCTCGCCGATTTCGGTATCATACCCCTGCGGCAGGCGCATGATGAATCCATGCGCACGCGCAGCCTTTGCGGCGGCGACGATCTCCTCCTGCGTCGCATCGGGTTTGCCGAGCGTGATGTTTTCGCGAATCGTGCCCGCCTTGAGCCATGTTTCCTGCAACACCATGCCATAGCCGCTTCTGAGGCTCTTTCGCGTCATGTTGCGGATATCCGTCCCCTCCACAAGCACCGCGCCGGAGGTCACGTCATAAAAACGCATCAAGAGGTTGATGATTGTCGTCTTGCCGCATCCGGTAGGGCCCACGATCGCGATGCGCTGACCGGGCTTTGCGTAAAAGTTGAGTTGCTCGATAAACGCGCGCTCTTGCGTATAGGAAAACGACACATCTGTAAGCTCGATATTTCCCTGCATATTGCTTAGTACAACGGCGTCGGAAGCATCCGGCTGCTCTTTGGGCTCCTCGATAAGCGCAAAGATGCGGTTGGCGCAAGCAAGCGCGTTTTGCAGCTCCGTCACCACGCCGGAGATCTCGTTAAAGGGCTTGGTGTACTGCATGGCGTAGCTCAAAAATACGGAGAGTTGCCCCACGGAGAACACGCCGCCCGTGGCAACCGAGGTCAGCGCGCCAATCAGCGCCACCCCCGCGTAGACCAGCGCGTTGACAAAGCGCGTCGCGGGATTTGTGATGGAGGAATAAAACGTGGCGTTGAGATAGTTTTTCGCGTATCTGTCGTTGATTTCGTCAAACGTCGCTTGCGTCTGATCGGTGTGCGAAAATGCTTGCACAACCTTCTGGTTTTTAATCATCTCGTCGAGATAGCCCGTTTGCTCCGCGCGGGTGTCCGACAGCGCGCGAAACATGCGATAGGTTCTGGTGGCGATCACGCGCGCGGAAATCAGCGAGACGGGCGTAAGCAATATCACCACAAGCCCTGTCTTCCAATCGATCGCGAGCATGAAGACGAGCGTGCCGAGAATGGTCATCACGCCCGTAAAGAGCTGGGAAAAGCCGAGCAGTAGCCCGTCCGCAAACGCATCCGCATCCGCGATCACGCGGCTGACGATTTCGCCGTAGGCGTGGGAGTCGAGATAGCGCAGCGGCAGTCGTTCAATGGTCTCAAAAGCCCGTTCGCGCAAGTCTCTCACCACGCCGAATGTCATGCGGTTGTTGATTACCCCCATGAGCCACTGCAACAGCGCGGTGCCGCCCGCGATAGCGCAGGCTTGTGTCAAGATCGGCAAGATCGCGTCAAAACGAACCTGCCCTTTGCCCGCGATGAGGTCGATCGCGCGGCCGATCAAAATCGGCACATACAGCGCCGCAGCAACCGAGATCAGCGCCAGCAGCAACGAAAGCGCAAGCAACAGGCGATAGCCCGTCAGCGCCTGAATAATCTTTTTGAGTGTACCGCGATCCAGCGGCATGCGATTCTTAGCAGTCTGTTTCTTACGCATGCGCCGCCTCCCGCTCAAACTGCGTGCCGTAGATCTCCTGATAGACGGGACAGGACGTAAGCAGTTCCTCGCTGGTGCCGAGGCCAACCGCGCGCCCGTCGTCCAGCACGAGTATTTGATCCGCATAGAGCACCGAAGAGGCGCGCTGGGACACGATGAAGACCGTAGGGTTGCCTTCCATATGGCGGATGCTCTTGCGAAGCGCTGCATCCGTCGCGTAATCCAGCGCGGAGGCGCTGTCGTCCAAAATCAGTATTTCGGGGTTCCGCACAAGTGCGCGGGCAATGGTGAGCCGCTGCTTCTGTCCGCCGGAGAGGTTTCTGCCTCCCTGCTCGATCAATGCATCCAGCCCGCCTTTTCCCTCCACCGCTTCTTTCACCTGCGCAAGCGAGAGCGCCTGCCAAATCTCCTCGTCGGAAGCATCCGGTTTGCCCCAGCGAATGTTCTCCCGCACGCTGCCGGAAAAGAGCGCCGCGCTTTGCGGCACGATGCCGATCTTGTGCCGCAGTTCATCCAGCGGATACGCTTTGACATCCACGCCAAACACCAAAACGGAACCCTCGCTCGCGTCGTAAAAGCGCGGAATGAGGTTTACGAGCGAGCTCTTGCCCGCGCCGGTGCCGCCGATGATGCCGATGGTCTGCCCGCGCCGCACGGTGAGGTTGATGTTCGCCAGCGCTTCCTCCGCGCCGGCATAATAGCGAAGACCAACGCCGCGGAACTCGACCGCGATTTCCCCGTCCGGCTGCGCTGCCAATACATCCGGCGACGTCATTGCGGGCGGCATTTGCAAAATCTGCGCCACACGGTTGCCGCTGGCGATGGATTTATTGATCGTGATGATCAAACTCGCGAGCTTGACCAGCTCCACGAGGATTTGGCTCATGTAGTTATAGAGCGCGACGACTTCGCCCTGCGACAGCGCGCCCGCCTGCACGCGGATGGCGCCGATCCAAATCAAAAGAGCGATGGCGAGATTGATGATGACATAGGTCGCGGGGTTTAATAGCGCCGCAATGCGCCCAACCGCGCGCTGCATGGTAAAGAGCGTGTCGTTTTCGCGCCGGAAGCCTTCTGTTTCGCGCTCTTCGAGACCAAAGGCACGCACCACGCGCGCGCCGACGAGGTTTTGCCGCGTGGCACCCACGATGCGATCCAGCCGCGTCTGCACCGCGCGATAGAGCGGAATGCACACAAGCATGACCCCGAAGATCACCACGGCAAGCAGTGGAATTGCGCCCGCGAACACGACCGCGGCCTTTGCGTCCACCGTAAACGCCAGTATCGCC
>JAQVML010000154.1 GCA_028703645.1 Eubacteriales bacterium | reverse complement strand
TCCTGCGATTTTTGCAGGTAATAAATAAAAAAAGGAGAAGAACAATGAAAAAACTGACAGCGATTCTCATGGCCCTGCTTCTGGCGCTCTCGTTCGTTGCGTGTACGCCGAAGGCGGCGGAACCTGTGGCAACGCAAGCACCGGCTGAAGCAGCCGCGGCAGCAACCGAAGCACCGGCCGTCAAGGAAGACATTACCCTCACCCTTTGGGGTTCCGAGCTCCCCGAATTTCAGGCGGCTCTGCGCGTGATGGCGGATAACTTCATCAAAGAATATGCGGATGAAGTCAACATCACGATCAATCTGGGCGCGCAGTCCGAATCCACCGCCAAGGACACCATCCTGCTGGATATCTCTGCGGCAGCAGACGTGTTCTACTATGCGGACGATCAGACGGGCGAACTCGTGAACGCGGGCGCGCTGCAGCCGGTTGAGAGCGTAGACGCGGTCACCGCGGCAAACGGCGGCGCGACAGCGGGCGCAGTTCAGGCGGCAACCGTCGGCGGAAAGCTGTATGCCTATCCCGCGATGGGCGGCAACGGCTATTTCCTCTATTACGACAAGCAGTATGTCACAGCGGAGCAGGCGGGTTCCTGGGCGGGACTGCTAGCCGCAGCCAAGGCCGCGGGCAAGCAAGTGACCATGCAGCTCAACAGCGGCTGGTATCTCTACGGCTTCTTTAAGGGCGCGGGCTTTACCTGCTCTCTAGGCGAAGACAAGACCTCAACCGTCTGCGACTGGGCAGGCGCCGGCGGAACGGATGTTTTGCAGGCGATTCTCAACATCACGGCGGACAAGGGCTTCATCAATCTCGATGACGCGGCGTTTGTCACCGGCGTGCAGGAAGGCACCATTATCGCGGGCGTGAACGGAAGCTGGAACGCCGGCACCGTGCAGACAACCTGGGGTGACAACTATGCCACCGCGAAACTGCCGACCTTTACCTTAAACGGCGCGGAAGTGCAGATGGGTTCCTTCGACGGCTATAAGCTTGTCGGCGTGAACGCTTACTCCGCAAACGTCGGCTGGGCGATGCGCCTTGCGGAATGGCTCACCAACGAGCAGAACCAGATCTATCTCTACGAAGCCACCAACGGCAGCGCCGTTCCGTCCAACGTGAACGCCGCTTCCTCCGAGAGCGTTCAGGCGAACCCGGTCGTTGCGGCCCTTGCCGCGCAGAGCCAGTTTGCCTCCGCGCAGAGCCTCTCCGTCGGCGGTAACTACTGGACCCCGACCGAGACCCTCGGCAACATCCTCGCCAACGGCAATCCGGACGGCACCGCCTTGCAGCAATTGCTGGACGAGACCGTAGCGGGTATTACGGCGCCCGTCGGCTAACGTTCCTTCTCTCGTGTCTATCGTGTCCGCCGCGGAGCGTTTGCTCTGCGGCGGATGCATCGCGCTCCGCCTATGGGGAGCAAAAGCTGATACCTCACTTTTTACTTGCTTTTATCGTCTCGTTTGATATTGTGTAAACAGATAGATTTCTTATTATTTTTACCGTTTCTCTCGATATTGTGTAATTAGAGTCATTTTCTTCATCTTCTGCCAGTCTATTGATTTATCATTCGCAATTTGTTCGCTCTGCGGCGCAACCCTCTTGTCTTGGAAAGGATCAGTACGCATGAATACGGAACTGCATGAGCCGAAAAAAGAGTTTCTGCCGATCCGCGCGGTCAAAGGCTGGCTCGCCGGAGACTGGGCAATCAAACTCACGCCGCTGTTCTGGGGCGCGGGCTATCTGCGCGTCGGCCAGTGGATCAAGGGGCTGCTCGCCTTTTTATGCGAGGCGGTTGTGCTCCTGTTCCTCAATCAATACGGACTTGTGAACCTTGCGAAATTTGGCACGCTCGGCACCGTCAAGCGCGCCACGGTCTACAACCCGCAGACCATGAAAAACGAGGTCAATCAATACGACAACTCCTTCTTAATTCTGCTCTTTAGCCTGGTTGCGCTGGTCGTCATCATTGCGGCGGTCATTTTGATACTGCGCATGGTGGAGGAATCCAGCACGCTGCAAAAGACGAAGGCCGCGGGCGGACACGTCAATAGTTTTGTCGAGGATATTCGCGCGCTGTTTGACCAGCGGTTTCATATCACGCTGCTGTCGGTGCCGATGCTCGGTATTCTGGTTTTTACCGTCATTCCGCTGTTGTTTATGATTCTCGTCGCGTTTACCAACTATGACCAGTCGCATATGGCGCCGACCGAGCTCTTCACCTGGGTCGGCTTGGATAACTTTTTGCGATTGTTTAAGGATTCCCTGAGCGAGACGTTTGGCTACTCGTTTGGCAAGGTGCTGGGTTGGACGCTGCTTTGGGCCACGTTTGCAACGTTTACCTGTTACTTCGGCGGAATCGCGCTGTCGCTGCTGATCAACCACAAGCGTACGCGGGTCAAGAAACTCTGGCGCACGCTGTTCGTGGTCTGCATCGCCGTGCCGCAATTTGTCTCGCTGTTGCTGGTGCGAAACTTCTTTGCCGATACGGGCATTGTCAACACCTTCTGCGCCAATGTCGGAATCACGACCTTTCTCAAATCGGTTGGCCTCGTAGGGTCGTATCTCGATCATATCCCATTTTTAACGGACGCCGGATGGGCGAAGTTCATGATCATATTGATCAACTTCTGGATCGGCGTGCCGTATTTGATGCTGATTGCAACCGGCGTGCTGATGAATATACCCACCGAGTATTACGAGAGCGCAAAGATCGACGGCGCGAACGCCTTTCAAACATTCGGGCGGATCACGATGCCGTTTATGCTCAGCGTAACGGGGCCGTATCTCATCACCGCGTTCATCGCCAACATCAACAACTTTAACGTGATCTATCTGCTCACGCAGGATGTTTATTTCACGATGGATACCAAGCTCGCCGCCTCAAACGCGAAGGACATCGACCTGTTGGTGACATGGCTCTTTCGCTTGACCAACGATTCCTATAACTACAAGATGGCTTCCGTAATCGGCATTCTGGTGTTCATCGTCTGCGCCGTTTTCACATTGCTTGCGTTCAACTATACGTTCCGCAAGGGAGTGGAGGACAAATTCCAATGAGTATGAATCATGCAATGCTTGCTACATCCTCCACAGGAACCACGAAAGGAGGCGCACCCGCGATGAAGAAGAAACACCATGTGAATCCGCATTATTTGGCGGGAGATATCGGGCGGCACCTTGTATTGGCGGTGTTAGTCGCGATTTGGCTGGTTCCGATTCTCTGGCTGGTCTGCACTTCGTTTTCCGCCTTTCCTGGGCGAAACATTTCGCGCTTTTTCCCGACAGAGTGGACGACCAGCAACTATTTTCGGCTCTTTACGGATACCGACTCGGTGTCGAATTTTCCCGCATGGTTTTCCAATACGTTCATCGTCGCGTGCTTTACCTGCCTGATTTCTTCGATGTTTGTGCTGATGATTGCGTATGCCACGAGTTGTATGCGCTTTCGCGGGCGGCGCGCGCTGATGAATACCGGCGTGCTGCTCGGGCTCTTTCCCGGATTTTTGACGATGATCTGCATCTACTATATCTTAAAAGAACTCAAGCTGACGGACACGCATTTGGGCCTGATTCTCGTATACTCCGGCAGCTCCGGCTTGGGCTATCTGATCGCGAAAGGGTTTTTTGACACGATTTCGCGCTCGATGATCGACGCGGCAAAGCTGGACGGCGCTTCCGAAGCGGCGGTGTTTTGGAAGGTAATTCTGCCGCTCTCCAAGCCCATCATCGTGTATACGGTCATCAACTCGTTTCTAACGCCTTGGATGGATTTCATCTTCTCCAACATCGTCATCAAGTCCCGGCTTTCGCAGGACTGGACGGTGGCGGTCGGGCTATTCAACATGCTCAACAAGAGCAGTGTGAACAACTATTTCTCCCGCTTCTGCGCGGGTGGCGTGTTGGTCTCGATCCCGATCTCGATTCTGTTTGTGATTATGCAAAAGTTCTATGTCGAGAGCGTCACCGGCGGCTCGACAAAGGGATAAGCGCATGAAGAAAACCGTTGCTCTCGCGCTTGCAATGCTGCTGACACTTTCCCTCGGCTGCCATGTCGCACCCGAACCGCCTGCCGCGCAACCGACCCCAAGCGGGCCGGTGAAAGCGGGCGTCATCGTGCCCAAAGTAGAGTGCCTGGCGGATGATTTCATCATGGGCGCGGATGTATCGAGCCTGATTGCCGAAGAAAACAGCGGCGTCGTCTACTATGGCTTTGACGGAACGCCGCAAGACCCGCTCCAAACGATGCAGGAGGCGGGCGTCAACTGCATTCGCGTGCGCGTTTGGGTCGATCCGTTTGACAAGGACGGAAACGGCTACGGCGGCGGCAACTGCACAATCGACACCGCGATTGCGCTGGGTCAGCGCGCGGCGAAATACGGCATGAAGCTGCTGGTCGATTTCCATTATTCGGACTTCTGGGCAGACCCATCCAAGCAGCAGACACCAAAGGCCTGGGCGGGAATGAGCGTGGATCAAAAGGCCGACGCCTTCACGAAATACACCACAGAATCGTTGGAGGCGCTCAAAGCTGCCGGTGTTTCCGTCTACATGGTGCAGATCGGCAACGAAACCACAACCGGATTCTGCGGCGAGGACGACTGGCCCGCAGTCTACCAACTGATCGGTGCGGGGGCTGCCGCCGTGCGTGCATTTGACCCCGCCATCCTCATCGCGGTGCATTTCACAAACCCGGAGGATGCAAAGTTTAAGAATTTTGCGTTTTTGCTGGATCACTTCAAGGTGGACTACGATGTGTTTGCGACGAGCTATTACCCATATTGGCACGGTTCGTTGGAAAACCTGACCACGAAGCTCAAGCTCGTTTCGGATACCTACGGCAAGAAGGTCATGGTTGCGGAGACCGCGTGGGCATACACGTTGGCGGACAGCGACGGCCACGCGAACACGATTGGCG
>JAQVML010000153.1 GCA_028703645.1 Eubacteriales bacterium | reverse complement strand
GCCTTTGTATTTCTCGCTCGCAAAAACCAAATCTTCCAGCGAAACTTGCGAGAGCGCGACGGCGACTGCTTGATCCAGCGCATCAAACGCGCATTCGCGCATCGCAAACTCGATCTCCGGCGCTTTCTCCGGCACGGTATCCTCCGTTTTATCAAACAGGCCCGTTTCAACCGCGGTGAGCACATCCAGCACGCTGATTTGACCCGGCGCAGCGGAGAGGAGATATCCGCCCTGCGCTCCTTTGACGGAGGTGACGAGCTCTGCGCGCTTGAGCAGCGAGAACACCTGCTCTAAATAAATCTTCGAGATGCCGAGCCGCTCGGAGATGCTGATGAGGGTAATCGACTCTCCGCTGTGCTGCTGTTGCGCCATATGCACAACCGAAGCCAGCGCATAGCGCCCCTTTGCAGAGATTCTCATGGAGCCAACCTCCTCCTTTATCCTATTAAATAAGTATGTTTTATTATATATGATCTTATGAGCGGTGTCAACACTCGTGCGCGTGATCGCGGCAACCGGATCGATCTGAAAAACAGCTTATATAATGGTGGCAGTATGGCAAGAAATCAGGGAAGAAGAAAGATTCGGGTAAAGAACGACGCCGCTTGAAAACGGCGCCGATGATTTACTTTGCTCAATAGCGAACACGGGAGCGAAACCGCAGAAAATGCCGTGAATTAGAGAATGCTCCTCAAAAAGCTGATCGCTTTTTCGTTTGTCGGATGGTCAAAAAGCTCCTTCGGGGTGCCTTCTTCCAAAATCATGCCGTCCGCCATGAACACCACGCGATCAGCAACCTCTCTGGCAAACCCCATCTCGTGGGTCACGCAGAGCATGGTCATGCCCTGTTTGGCAAGACCTTTCATGACGTTGAGCACTTCACCGACCAACTCCGGGTCCAGCGCGCTCGTGGGTTCGTCAAACAGCATGATTTCCGGCTCCATGGCGAGTGCGCGCGCAATGGCGACACGCTGTTGCTGACCGCCGGAGAGTTTGCTGGGGTAGACGTCCAGCTTGTCCGAAAGACCGACGCGCTCGATGATCTCCTTCGCGAGTTTTTCCGCCGCGTCTTTGCTTTTTTTACGAACCAATACCTGCGCGAGCATCACGTTTTCCAGCACGGTCTTGTGCGGAAAGAGATTGAACCGCTGGAACACCATGCCCATTTCGAGCAGCATCGCTTTCTGCGCATCCGGCTCTACACGATGGATTGTACGGTTATGCTCGCGGTGTAAAAACAGCTCGTCCTTGATGAAAATCTTGCCGCTCGTGATCTTCTCCAGCTGGTTGAGCGAGCGAAGATAGGTGGACTTGCCCGCGCCGGAAGGCCCGATGATGCAGATCACTTCACCTTTTTTTACGGCTAAATTGATATCCTTCAAAACTTCGAGCGGCCCGAAGCTTTTATAAAGATGCTCTGTGCTGAGAATGTGCTGATACTCACTCATATGCGCGCCCTACTTATCAATCGAAAGTCGTTTTTTGTCAGTTTCACGTAATTTCTTCCTTCGCGCGTATTACTCGTAGATCGAGAGTCGCTTTTCAATCTTGCCGAAGATAAAAGTGAAGATCGCCGTGATGACCAGATAGATCAACAGGGCCGGAATAAACACGAGATAGTTTCCTTCGCTGGTCATAATGGTCTTGGAGATCGTCGTAATGTCCATCAGCGAGATGGCGAACACGAGGGAGACGTCCTTGATCATCATAACAAACTCGTTGCACAGCGGGGGAATCATACGGCGGATGGATTGCGGAATGATGACGGTTCGCATCATCTGCCCGTAGCTCAGGCCAAGCGCCTTGGAAGCTTCGTTTTGCCCTTTGTCGATGGACTGAATCGCCGCGCGGACGATCTCCGCGCAATAGGCGGCGGCGTTGAGGGAAAACGCAATCAGCGCCGCGATGAACGCGCCTTTGTAAACGGCCTCCGGATCGGCGGCGCTAAATAGGCTGCGCCAGGAGAAGCCGAAGATACCGGGCACGGAGAAGTAGATGACAAACATCTGAATCAACAGCGGCGTACCACGGAAAAAGAAGATATACGCACTGCTGAGCTTGCTGATCAACTTGTTTTCGGAAATCTTGCCAAGCGCGAGGAAGATGCTCATCAGCGCGCCAATCAGCATGGAAAGCGTGGTCAAGAGAAGCGTGAGCTTCACGCCATGCAGCAGGTTTTCTCCCGTACCGAGCATGCGGTAGGTGTAGTTCACCATCTGACCCGCGAACTTGCCCGCGCCTTGATCCGCGCCATAGATCGAGCCCGCAAAACCGACATAGGATTCCTTGATTGCGCTCGCGCCGGATGTTGTAAAGGAGATATAACTGACCACACCCAGATTGTCATAGGTGATGGTGAGGGACTTTCTGCTGCTGGTCTTTTCCTCTTCGATGAGTTGCTTGACCGAGTCGGAGGCGTGGTTGAGCATGTCCTGCTCCGAAACATTGATTGCGGAGAGGACGATGACAAGCGCCAAAACCGCCAAGATGACGATGGCGATTGTTTTCGTTGTACGCTGCCAGTTTTTGATGTCCACGAGTTTTTTGAATATGCTCATGCTGTCTCGCTTATCTGGTGAATTGGGGGAAATACTTCGGCCAGCGCAGGCAAAGATTGGTTTGCCCGCGCCAGCCGAATGAAGCGGTTACAATTGCAACGAATTATTTACCGAACCAGTAGGCAACGTTGGATTCAAAGAAGCCTTCCGCTGTTAACTGCGCAATCGCTTCGTTGACAGCGGCCTGCAGGGTGGTGTTGTCCATCGCCATCGCGACGCCGAACTGCTCCGGTTCGCTCTCATCCTGGAAAGCCTTGACAAACTTGTCCGGGTTGGAGGCGAGGTAGCCGTCCGCAACGGTGGAGTCCACGACGACCGCGTCCACTTCGCCGTTTTCCAGCTGGGTGAAGCATGTGGTGATCTTTTCATTTGCGGAGATCGTGGCGGTGATCGAGCTCGTGCTGACGTAATCCGACATCAGGTGATCCGAGGTGGTCTCCTTCTGCACGGCAATCGCCATGTTGTTCAGGTCGAGGAAGCTACCGATTTTGCCCGAAAAGTCTTTGGTTACGACAACTGCCTGATAGTTGTTGATGTACGGCTCCGAGAACAGCATGCTCTCTTTGCGCTCGGCGGTGATGGTCACGGCGGAGATGGCGCAGTCATAGTTCACGCCGATGCCTTGGAAGATGCCATCCCACGCGGTGTTGACAAAGTTGACGGTGACGCCGAGCTTTTCGCCGAGGGCTTTGGCAAAATCGACATCATAACCGATCGGGGTGGTTCCGTCTTCGGCAAAGTCCTCAAACGGGGGGTAGCCGATTTCCATACCGACGGTCAGCACGCCATCCTGCATCAGTTTGACACCAGACATGTCGACAGCGGCTGCGGCTGCGGTTGCAGCAGCGGGTTCCGCGGGAGCTTCCTTCGCGGCGCAGGCCGCAAACGAAAGCATCATCGCAAGGGCAAGAGCAAGAGCGATAATTTTCTTCATAAATCCGATCCTCCTAAAAAAATAGAAGTTGAACAATTCAACTTCATTGTTTGCATTAAAATAGCATAGATATACGGTCTTGTCAATATATAATTTATAATTATAAGCAATTTATTCAATTGTTTTGCTGAAAATTCGTTGATTTCGGATAAATAATTTTCTGTAATGTATAAATATACTAAACGCGCTCATAATAATGCGTTATAAAAACTGAATGCTTACCCGCTTACGGAATCATCGCCCAAATCAGGCGAAAGAGGGAGGGCGCGAAATCGCGCGTAAGTCCTACGCGTGTTCGCATGTTTCGCGAATGTGCTCCAACCCCTTCTCGAATATTTGCCGCACATGGTCGTCCGCCAGAGCATAGTAGATATTTTTGCCATCACGGCGATTGATGACGAGGTTTGCGTCCCGCAGGGCGCGGAGCTGATGCGAGATGGCGGATTTCGTCATATTCAGCAGCGCCGCAAGATCGCAAACGCAGAGCTCGTGCTCGTCCAGCGCCCACATGATCTTGGCGCGCGTGCTATCGCCCAGCACTTTAAAAAAGTCCGACAGATCATACAACTCGCTCTCTTCCGGCATATTCCGCTGGACGGAATCCACCACGTCCGAATGGATGATGTCGCAATCGCATACATAATCTTCTTTGCTCATCGTGATATCCTTTCGATCGAATGCGTACTTGTGAAAAATGGCTTGAAGCGAAGGCGCTTCATAATCTCTTCCTATATCATAGCACGCTTTTATTTTATTGCACATTTCTCATATCTCATATTGATCCTATCACGCATTGATCCAATCATGTATTACAAAAGGTCAACGAAAAAAATGCGGACGAAAATGGACAAACATGCTTGACAGTTGAGCAACTGCTCAACTATAATATGTTTGAAAGTTGAACGAACGCTCAACTGTTTTGGCCAGAGAGCCAAGGAGTCAAGTCAGAACCGGGTGAGTGATTCGACCAAGAGATAGCTGTTAGCGACAGCGGAAGAGGGAAAGCATGAAGAAAGTATGTCGTCTGGATGGACTCGGCTGCGCGAGCTGCGCGGCGAAGATTGAGAACGCGGTGGCAAAGCTGCCCGGCGTTTCCTCCGCAAGCGTGAACTTCATGACCACAAAGATGACCATTGAAGGAGACGACGCGAAGATGGACGAAATCATGGATAAAGCCGCCGAAATCGCGAAAAAGGTGGAGCCGGACGTCGTCGTGCGAAAGGCGTAGCATTTTATGAAGCTCACGAAGAACCAGAAAAAACTGATCAGGACGATCATCGGCGCCGCGGTTTACCTTGTCGCGATTTTAACGCGCGTGAAGGGCAGCCCGTTTTCTCTGGCGGTGTTTCTGGCTGCATATCTCATCATCGGCGGGGACGTACTCTGGCGTGCAGGACGGAACATTCTCCATGGCAAGGTTTTC
>JAQVML010000152.1 GCA_028703645.1 Eubacteriales bacterium | reverse complement strand
ATCGCTTCTGGATGAAACGGACCGTGCTCGTTATCAATGATCAGGTAGTCCAGCCCGGTGAATCCCATGCACTCCGCAATGTCCCCCGTTCCGAGTTCAAAGAACGTCCCAAGCGTCCTCTCGTCCGCACACATCTTTTCTCTGACCGCATTCCGCATGTTGTACCTCCCGAAAATTTCCTAATTTTTTCATTTGGGTAGAACAATACAAGCCCCCGGAGCCGGTCCGGAGGCCTGCCTTGTGCTGTATGGCCGTTATGTTTATCTCTGTACGCGACCGGAAGCGTTGCCGCCCATGAGTGAACGTACTTCGTCCAGCGTCACGCGGTTAAAGTCTCCCTGAATCGTATGCTTGAGGCAACTGGCCGCAATGGCAAACTCAATCGTTTCCTGCGGCGCCAGATCGTGCAGCATGCCATAGATGAGCCCCGCGCCAAAGGAGTCGCCTCCGCCAACGCGATCCCAAATGTGAATGTTATATTCCTTCGAACGGTAAAAGCCCTTGCCGTCGTAAAGCAGCCCCGCCCACTTGTTGTCGTTTGCGGAGATGGACGTTCGCAGCGTAATGGCAACCTTCTTGCAGCCGTAGCGCTCGCAGATCTTGCGCGCTACGTTCTGATATCCTTCGTAGGAAAGCTTGCCTGTGTCAACGTCTGTTCCAGTTGCTTTGATGCCCAGCACCTTTTCCGCATCCTCTTCGTTGGCAATGCAAACGTCCACATACGGCACCAACGCGGACATCGTAGCCAGCGCCTGCTCGCTGCTCCAGAGATTCTTTCGGTAGTTCAAATCGCAGCTGACCGTAATGCCTTTTTTCTTGGCGCACTGCACTGCGTCCATGCAGGCTTTCGCAAGCTCTTCCGACAGCGCGGGCGTAATGCCTGTAAAGTGGAACCACTTGCAACCTTCAAAAATCGCTTCCCAGTCGAAGTCCGAAGCCTTCGCCATCGAAATGGAAGAATACTTGCGGTCGTAGATGACCTTGGAGGGGCGCTGAGACTGGCCTTTCTCCACGTAATATACGCCGACGCGCACGCCTTGGCACAGTATCTTGGTCGTATCCACGCCGAAATAACGCATGCTGTTGATCGCCGCCTGACCAACCGGGTTGTCCGGCAGAACAGTAACGTAACCAACACTCTCGCCAAAGTTGCCAAGCGAAACCGCAACGTTCGCCTCGCCGCCACCGAAGGTGGCCTCTAGGCGGTTCGTCTGCAGAATACGGTGTCCGTCCTCCGGCATGAGCCGGAGCATGATTTCGCCAAATGTAATGATCTTTGCCATGGTATTATCCTTCAGCGATTCCTCAGGCGTTGACGAGGTGAATCGCAAATCCTCCTACTTCATCTTTAAAATAGATCGCGTTGAGCTTGCCGCTCGACGAATATTTGGCTGAATCCTCGTGGAACGCAACGCCCAGAGCCTTGTAGTAGCGCACGGCGCGTTCGACAGAGGACGTCGTAAAGCCAATATGCCCGCGTTTGCCGAGATAGGGGTTCTTCATTACCTCGACGTATTTGTCCACGAAAACGGAGCTGTTGCCATCCTCGGCAAGGCTTGCGGCGACGGCACGCGCGGATTCCTCGTTTGCCTCGTTCATGCCAACGTGCGCGAGCTTGATGTTCAACATGGTCTGCACGGACTTCTTGCAAAGTTCGGTCACCTGCGCCCATTCCTTCTTTGCCATGTGCGCGCCGAGCATATAAGTGCCGCCGCAGGCAATAATCCGGTCAAACGCAAAATAGCCCGCGAGGTTGTTCAGGTTTAACCCGCCCGTCGGCATAAATCCAACGCCACTGTATGGCCCGCAGATCGCCTTAATCGCGTCGATCCCCCCGTTCTGCTCCGCAGGAAAGAACTTCACCGTGCTTAATCCAAGTCCAATCGCAGCTTCGAGTTCGCTCGGCGTAGCGATGCCGGGAATCACGTCAATTTTCTGCGCCTGGCAATAACGAACAATCTCCGCGTTCAGCCCGGGAGCAACGATGAACTGCGCGCCTGCCGCGATGGCCTGCTTCGTCTGCTCCATCGTAATGACGGTGCCCGCGCCAACGAGCACGTTCGGGTGGTTCTTGCGTGCGTGGCGAATATACGTGTCCGCGCCTTCCATGCGGAAGGTGATCTCCATGGCGGGAATGCCACCCGCGGTCAGCGCTTTTGCCAGTGCATCGCAATCTTCGGGGGAATCAATCTTGGTAATCACCGGCATAATGCCGATGGCGGAAATCCGGTCGATGATACTGCTCATAGACCGTACCCCTTAACATACTCCTGAACACGCGCGAGGCCGGCTTTGATGTTTTCTTCGCTGGTGGCATAGGTAATGCGGATGTACCCTTCGCCAACATCGCCGAATCCCGAACCGGGAACGGTTACGACGCCGGTTTTTTTGAGCAAGTCCATGCAAAGATCCATCGAATTCAGACCGGTCGCCTTGCTGAGTTCCTTGGCGTTGGTAAAGGCATAGAACGCACCCTTGGGCGGGCGAATCGAGAGTCCGGGTGTCGCATTGATCAGCGAGCAGATCAAATCGCGCCTGGTATGATAGCTCTTGCGCATTTGGTCAATCTCCGGCAGGCACTGCTTGAGGCCGACCGCGGCAGCAATCTGGCTCGGCGCGGGCAGGCAGGAAGCGCCGTTCTCGTGGAGCTTTGTCATATTACGGATGATGTCCGGGCGGGCGATGGCATAGCCAAGGCGCCAGCCGGTCATGGCAAACATCTTGGAAAATCCGCTGATGTAAACAGTCTTTTCAATCATTCCGTCAAACGAGGTAATGCTTGTATAGCCTTCGTCGTCGTAAATCAGGCGGCTGTAGATTTCGTCCGCAATCACGAAGATATCGCGGTCGCGCAGAATGTCCGCCAGCGCTTTGCAGGTTGCCTTGTCGATGACCGCGCCCGTGGGGTTCGAGGGCGAATTGAGGATAATCGCCTTGGTCTTTGGGCCGATTGCGCGGCGAATATCGTCCGGATTCGGTACAAAGTTGTTCTCTTCATAGGCCGGAACGACCTTCAGGATCGCGCCGGTCATGCCAATCTGCCCGAAGTAGTTCGGCCATGCGGGCGTCACGAGGATGACCTCGTCACCGGGATCAACGAGCGTGAAGAGCGCCATCTGTATGGCCTCCGTCGCGCCGCAGGACACCATAATCTGCGTCTCCGGATCGGGGTTCAGGTCGTTCTTGTGGTACTCCGCAATCGCTTGACGCAGCGTGAGCACGCCCGAGTTCGGCGTATAGTGCGTCATGCCCTGCTCCCAGCAGCGGCAGGCTTCGTCAATGATCGGCTTGGGTGTAATAAAGTCCGGCTCGCCGACCGTAAAACTGATCGTGTCCTTCATTTTCAGGGCTTCGTTATACATCGCCCGGATGGCAGAGCCGCCCAGGTTTTGCGCTAAATTCGATAACTGCATAGTTTCAAATCCCTCTTTAAAGTATCTCTTGAAAAGCGCCCCTATTTCAGGCGCTTGAACGAGAAATCATTGTTGATAAATATTTCCGGTTGACCCCGAAAACGTAGCGTTATGCGCCGAGGTACGCGGTCTTGACCCGTTCGTCGACGAGTAAATCCTTCGCGTCGCCCTGCATGCTGATCTTGCCCGTTTCCAGAACGTAGGCGCGTGAGGCGGTTTTGAGCGCTAGAAACGCGTTCTGCTCGATGAGCAGGATGCTTGTTCCCGTCTGGTTGATCGTACGGATGATGCGGAAGATATCCTCCACGATGATGGGCGCGAGGCCCATCGAGGGTTCGTCCAGCATCAGCAGCTTACCGTTGGTCATCAACGCACGACCCAGCGCGAGCATCTGCTGTTCGCCGCCGGAGAGCGTGCCCGCCTTCTGTTTTTCTCGCTCTTTCAAGCGCGGAAAAATCTCGAAGACATGTTCCAGTCCGTCCTTGATCTGCGTTTGCGAGGTGATGAGGTTTGCGCCCATCTTGAGGTTCTCGATCACGGTCAGCCCGGCGAACACGCGGCGCCCTTCGGGAACATGCGCAATGCCGAGTTCAACAATCTTGTGCGGTTTCATCTTGGTCAGCTCGCGGCCCTCGAACTCAATCGAGCCGCTCTTGGCACGCTCAAGGCCGGAGATGGTGCGCAGTACAGTGGATTTTCCCGCGCCGTTGGAACCAATCAGTGCAACAATTTCGCCCTTGTCCAGATGGAAGGAGATCCCCTGAACGGCCTTGATCGCGCCGTAGGAAACGTGCAGGTCTTTCACGTCAAGCATTGACATTTTTGTATTCTCCTCCCAGATATGCTTCGATGACCCGCGGATCTTTTTGGATCTGCTGCGGCAGGCCTTCCGCAATGGTCTTGCCAAAGTCCAGCGCCGTAATACGATCCGCAATCGGCATCACGAAGTTCATGTGGTGCTCAATTAGAATAATCGACAGGTGGAAGCGTTTGCGAATGTCCACGACGAGCCGCGCCATCTCTTCCAGTTCCGTGGTGATCATGCCCGCGACGGGTTCGTCCAGCAGCAGGATCTTCGGCTTGGTCATCAGCGCGCGCGCAACTTCGAGGCGGCGCTGTTCGCCGTAGGGCAGATTCTTCGCGAGTAAATCCGCCTTATCCGTGAGGTTCAGCTCGCCAAGCAGATCCATCACCTGCTCATCCAGCTCACGCTCGCTGCGCCGCATGGCGGGGGTGCGCAGAAAGCAGCTTGCGAGGCTCTGCTGATTGTGCATCGTATGCGCCATCTTTACATTGTCCGCAACGGTTGCGTTGGAAAACAACCGAATGTTCTGGAACGTGCGGGTAATGCCCGCTTGCGCAAACTGAAAGGGCTTTTGCCCAATCATCTCTTTGCCTTCAAACCGAATGCTGCCGGAGGTCGGCTTATAGATACCGGTCAGCATATTAAACACCGTCGTCTTGCCCGCGCCGTTTGGCCCGATGACCGCAACCATCTTGCCCTCTTCAAGGCTGAGGTTAAAGTTGTCCACCGCGCAGAGGCCGCCAAACATGATCGACAGGTTCT
>JAQVML010000151.1 GCA_028703645.1 Eubacteriales bacterium | reverse complement strand
CAAGCAACAAGACGGACGGAACGACCGATATTCTCGATACGCTGGCCAAGGCGCCGATGTGGCTGCGAAAGCTGATCATCGCGGCTCTGCGCGCGCTGGACGAGCATGGCCATATGCCAAAAGACCTCGCGAGCGAAGACCCCTATAACAGCACCGTCTTCATCTCCAACCTTGGCTCCATCAAACTCAACGCGGGGTATCATCATCTCTCCAACTGGAGCACCAACTCCGTGTTTGTCGTGGTCGGCGAAAAACACATGCAGCCGTTTTACAACCTAGATGGTTCGGTCGAAGTCAAGCCCGCGCTGAATCTCGGCCTGACGCTCGACGAGCGCATTGCGGACGGATACTATTACTCCAAGACCGTCCGACTTCTTAAAAAATTCTTAGCCGAGCCGGAGTTGCTCGACATCCCCGCCAAGGAGGAACTCAACATTGAGTATTAAAGCCGCGACAAAGTCCAAGCAGGACGTGCAGCCGGAATTGAATTGTTATCCATTTTGCGAAGATATGTCCAACGTACCCGCGCCGTGGTTCGCGTTTTATGGCGACGTGGATCAAACGCTCTCCTACCCCGACGCCTCCATGTTTGACATGCTGGAACGCGCGGCAAACCTCTATCCCGACGTCAACGCCATCACCTTTATGGGCAAAGCCACGAAGTTTAAAAAAATCGTACGGCAAATTCGCCAGACCGCGCGCGCCTTTGCCGCCATCGGCATTCACTAGGGCGACAAGGTAACGCTCTGCATGCCCAACTGTCCGCAGATCGTGCTCTGCTTCTATGCGCTCAATCGCATCGGGGCAATCGCCTCGATGATCCACCCGCTCTCCAGCGTTGGCGAAATCGCGTTTTACATCAAGGATTCCGGCTCCAAAGCCGTCGTCTCGCTGGATGCGTTTTACGGCAAATTTGAGGAAGTGCGCAAGCAGGTCTCGTTTGAAACACTGGTGCTCACGAGCGTGAAGGACGCGCTCTCCCCCGTGATGAAGGTCGGTTTCGCCCTCACAGAAGGGCGCAAGGTGCCAAAGATTCCGAAGGACGCAAACGTGGTCTATTGGAACGCGTTTCAAGCCGGCGCAAAGAAACAGGATGAGTCCTGCTTTGTAGAGCGCCGCGGCGGGGACGCAGCCGTCATCCTCTTTTCCGGCGGAACGACCGGCACGACAAAGGGCATTTTGCTCAGCAATCTCAATTTCAACGCGCTCGCGCTGCAAACCTGCGCCATGGGCCACTGTGTGGTGCCCGGCAAGCGCATGCTCGCCGCGATGCCGATGTTCCATGGCTTCGGCCTCGGCGTTTGCATTCACACCATGCTTGTTACGGGCGTCACGGCGATTCTCGTGCCGCGCGTCTCGGTCGAAAGCTATGCAAAGCTGCTCAAGAAAGAAAAGCCGAACTATATCGCCGGTGTTCCAACGCTTTATGAAGGCATCACCCGCAATCCGTATATGGACGGCGTGGATCTAAGCCAGCTACTGGGCGTTTTCTCCGGCGGAGACACGCTCTCCATCGAGCTCAAGAAAAAGTTTGACACGTTTTTAGCCGAACACGGCGCAACCGTTCAGGTGCGCGAAGGCTATGGCACGACCGAGTGCGTCACCGCGAGCTGCCTGACCCCCTATGATATGTATCGCGAAGGCAGCATCGGCCTCCCGTTTCCGGACACGTATTATAAAATCGTGATTCCCGGCACGATGGTGGAAGCGCCGTTTGGCGAGGATGGCGAAATCTGCCTCTGCGGGCCTTCCGTCATGATGGAGTATGTCAATCAGCCGGAGGAGACCGCAAACGTGCTCAAAAAGCATGCGGACGGGCATATCTGGCTGCACACGGGCGACTTGGGCAACATGGACGCGGACGGCTTCCTCTTCTTCAAGCAGCGCATCAAGCGCCTCATCATCACGAGCGGATACAACGTATACCCCTCGCAGGTGGAAAACGCGATCGACGCGCACGAAAAGGTGCTCATGAGTTGCGTCATCGGCGTGCCGGACTCCTACCGCATGCAAAAGATCAAGGCGTTTGTCGTGCTTAAGCCAAATACGCTGCCCACGCCGACGCTCAAGGCGGACATTCTCCAGCATTGCAGCAAGCTCGTCGCCAAATACGCCATGCCGTATGACATCGAGTTTCGCAGCGAGCTGCCGAAAACGCTGGTCGGCAAGGTTGCTTATACCGTTTTAGAGAAAGAAGAGCTTGCGAAACAGGCGATCTGATTTTATACTGTTAACAGTGTCCAAACACCATTGAGTGGTATCAAAATCATCGTTCGGGAGGCAGTATGCGCAATTGTCCAACGTGCGGAATCCCCTTACAGGCGGCAAGCCTGAAGACTTGTCCAAATTGCGGAACCGATCTTTCCGCCGCATCCGATCTGGGCGGCGCACAGGCGCAACCGTTTGCCGCGGGTTTTGACCCCGGCGAGCAAATGAAAAAGGGCATGTCCTATTCCGCGCCGCTCGGTCTAGATAAGAAAACGTTCTTGAAAAAGTATTCGTTAGGCAGTAAAGAGTGTAAAGCGGCCGCGATCGTAGGCTACATCTCCGCCGGTTTCACCGCGATTATCGCGCTGACGGGGATGAGCGACTATTTTAACATCTATTCACTGATCGACGTCGCAATCGTCGTTACGCTGTGTTTGTTGGTTCATCTGCTTCGCAGCAGGGTTGCGTCCATCATTCTGCTGGTGTATGCGCTTATAAGCATGGTGACGATGGTTGTAAACACCGGAACGTTTGGTGGTTGGATGGGCTTAATTGCCGGTATCTCGGCGGTGGTCGGGTCGTTCCAGTGCGTAAAAGAGTGGAAAGCGTATCAGGCGCGGCCACAGCAGGCCACCCCGCAAAGCGACATCCCGCGGCTGTAACACGAGCGGAGCAAGCGAGCATCATGCACCCGTAATTGCGGGTGCTTTCTTCTTTGTTTCGGCGTGCGTGTTTGATTCGGTGTTTTTAGTGTCAGAATTTTTGACGGAATAATTTGACACAAATATCTTGACACCAAAGTGCGAGTTACCTATAATTGAAAAGCATGAGTTGCCAATGTAGCTCAGTTGGTAGAGCAGCTGATTCGTAATCAGCAGGTCTGGGGTCCGAGTCCCCACATTGGCTCCATTTTTTTCGGGGTGTAGCGCAGTTTGGTAGCGCGTTTGGTTCGGGACCAAAAGGTCGCTGGTTCAAATCCAGTCACCCCGACCAATAAAAAAGTAGCCGTCGTTGGCTGCTTTTTTATTGGGCATAGGCATCAAACTGGATTTGGAGCCGCGATCAGAAAATGATCCAGTGGATCGTTTTCCGCGGACGGGTAGCGCAGGCGAGAGCTTGCGCCGCGCGAAGTGCAAGCACGCCGAAGCCCAGCGGAAAATCCAGTCACCCCGACACTAAAGCTCTGCATGCGGCAGAAAATACCCCTCACACACAATTTTGCTTCTCTTCTACCGTCAACTTTTGCTATACTGATCTATGTTTATATGACACACAGCTTTGATCATTCGCTCAAGGCGAATCTGTCAAAATTCCGTTGCTTTGAGGAGAAAATTGTCTTGTTAGAAGTTTTTGATGGGAAACAGACCTATCGCGGTGGGAGAGGCAAAACGCCATTTCTTCAGATTATTGTTTTCTTGCTGCTTGCGTTTCTCATACTGCTTATTTGCGTTGCTCTGATCCAATACACAGCGATCGGTCAATCCAACCTGTTTTCGCTGCTCCTGTTTGGTGTTGAAGCAGCCAGCCCATCGTTGGCAGCCATATTGACGGTCTTGCTTTTCCGGTCGAAGTCGGGACTCGGAACTTTTCTAAAGAGCCGCTATGCGGATCACCTTTCAGTCAAGCTCATCTTGATCGGGTTGTTGCTTCCTGTTGCGGTCGCAGCGGTCTCGAAGCTGGTCTACTGTTTTTACTTCGGAATTGTGCCCGCGCTTGGGCTTCCTTCCGCAAAAAAGATGCTGATTCTATTTTGGGCGCTATTTGCCGAAGAGCTTGGGTGGAGAGGTTTTTTGCAGGAGGAACTCAGGCCTTACCTCAACGCACACGCCATCCCGCTTGTGGTGGGATTTGTGTGGGCACTCTGGCACTATCACTTTTTTCTCTCCGGTCAGATGTCGGCACCCATCCTCCTGTTTGTGCTTGGTTGTGTCGCGGATAGCTACCTATATTTCGCGCTCACAACAGCGGCAAAGGGAAACATTGTTCCTGTCTCCATCGCGCATTTTTCGGCGAATCTATCGATCAATCTGTTGCTGATCGGCCCGCAATACGACCATGGTAGCGCTGCGCTCTATCTGCTTTATGTGTCGTGTTGCTTCGTTACCGCGGCAGTCGTTTATGCGGTAGTGTTGAACCGTGGCAAAAGCACCCGAAACACGGTTCTGTAAGAAAACATATTTTAACCGCTTCGTTGCGCCCTTAATAGACACGTGCATGGCACGCCATGTTTTGTGTTCTGACATCGTTCGTTTTATGATATGATATGAAAGAAATCCCCAATTACCGAGGCAAACATGAAGAACGTATGTGTGTTGCAGTTTTCCGGCACCGGAATGACAAAATATGTGGTCGAGCAAATCGCCAAGGAACTTGAATGCCTTTCGATAACCGTCGACGTTTATCCGATTGAAACCACTCCAATCCAGAGCATTCCATTCGGCACGTATGATGCGGTGGGCATCGCGTATCCCGTGCATGCTTTTAATGCGCCCAAGATCGTGATCCGCTACGCAAAAACGCTGCCGGTGGCTGCCTCTACCGATGTTTTCTTGCTCAGCACCGCCGGAGAAGATCATCCGCTCAACTATGCTTCCTCCCGCCTGCTCATCCGCATGTTGCAAAAAAAGAACTATCACGTGTTCTACGACCGGCTGCTCAACATGCCTTCGAACTTCGCGATTCAATACGACGAATCGAAGGTGGCGCAGCTGCTCTCGGCAGTCGATTCAAGCACCCCGCAAATCGCGCAGGAGATTGCGAGCTTGACTCCACGCATGCAAACCAGCGG
>JAQVML010000150.1 GCA_028703645.1 Eubacteriales bacterium | reverse complement strand
GTCGTTATCTTTGCGCGGTTTCTATCGGTGCGAACCATGTGGGGGGCGCTACTGTTTGGCTTTGCGTCTGCGTTGCAAATGCGTCTTCAGGCGCTTGGAGTGGATGTTGCCAACCAAATTATGCTGATGCTGCCGTATGTGATGACCATCATCGCGCTGATCTTCGCATCCAACAAAGCGGAGTTTCCCAGCGCATACACATTACCGTATTCAAGAATGGAACGATAGCTTTGAAACGATTTTTGATTCTGTTTACCAGCCTATTGTTGTTGGTTGGATTGGGGTGTACACGAAGCAATCGAACACAGGCACACGCAGAAGAGCGCGTGAAAGCATTTGCGCAGGCGATCAACTACGATTATAAGAAGCCGGAGCGCGCGTATGCGTATTTAACGCAGGCGTATCAAAACGCCATGACGGAAGACGCGTTTGTGGATGCTTTTAACAAAGAACGATCGTACCCCTATCTGGTGCCGCTCTTTATCAACTATCGCTCTATTGAGATGAGCGATGATATGCTCAGCGGAACCGCGCATTTTTCGCAAGCTGCGCGTCTGCCGGGGATGACGTATGACATACCGTTTGTCTATGAAAATGGCGATTACTATATGATCGCGTTTGAAAACTTCCCGGACGGCAGCTATCTGGAAAAGTTTGTCGACATTCCTTATTCGCTGGATAGTTATTTCGATATGGATCAGATTGGGTAAGAAGCACACCACTTTTCAGGAGGAAGCCAAATGGGTATTGGGCAAGGCGTACAAAAAACAGATGCCGTGCAGAAGGTCATGGGCACGGCAAAATTCGTTGAGGATATGATTCCGCAGAATGCACTGCATGCAAAAGTTTTCCATAGTACGGTGGCAAACGGCCTAGTAAAAAGCATTGATTGCAGCGAGGCGTGGAAGATACCGGGAGTCAAGGCGATCATCACATGCTTTGATGTGCCGAATGTGCCGTATATCACGGCAGGACATCCGCTTAGTTTCGATCCAAACCACGACGATGTAAGAGATCGGCTGATCTTAAGCCGAAGGGTACGTTTTTTTGGAGACGAGATTGCAGCAGTTGCGGCGGTTGACCCGCTCACGGCACTCAAAGCGGTGGAAGCGATCCGCGTGGAATATGAAGAATATGAGCCGGTGTTTACGCCGGAGGATGCGATTCATGCCGCTCATCCAGTTAACCCTGCTTATCCAACAAACGAACTGGCACGGCTCGATTTTTCAATTTCGGATTCGACTGTTACTTGGGGGAAAGCTGCGTTTTCAACCGAACAGAACATAGCCGGTCGCGAAGATCTGCAATCAGATCATTTTTCCGTGCCGGCGGTGCATGCAGCGCATATTGAGAACAATGCCTGTTATGCCTATATGGAAGGCGAGCGGATGGTGGTCGTCACCTGCAATCAGGTTCCGTTTACCACGCGGCGCAACATTGCGTCCGCACTGGGTATTCCGCTTGGGCGCGTGAAGGTGATCAAGCCATTCCTTGGCGGTGGTTTTGGAAACAAACAAGATACGCTGTATGAACCCATTGCGGCGCTGCTTTCTCAAAAACTAGGCGGTGCGCCTGTTGCGCTGGTCATGACGCGGGAAGAAACGTTTACCTGCAGTCGTACGCGGCACGCCATGGATTTTTACACAGCGCTGGAGCTGGACGAAAACAACAAAATGAAGAAACGCGCGGTGCGCATCAACTCCAATGGCGGCGCATATGCCGCACATGCACACGCGATTGCGGCCTATGCGGTAACCAACTATTTTCAAACCTATTCGGCGGACGTGGTGCAGATTGGCGAGTCATCCACCATGTATACAAATTTGCCGTCCGCTGCGGCAATGCGCGGCTATGGCATCCCGCAGTTGGCTTTTGCCATTGAAAGTCAGATGGACGATCTGGCAAAGCAGCGGGGGATTGATCCAATTGCGTTTCGCAAGATCAACATGATGAAGAAGGGCTTTCTTGACCCGTTCGACCATTTCGTTGTCGAGAGCTACGGTCTGGAAGCCTGCATGGATAAAGGTGCTGAGGCGGTCAATTGGGAGAAGAAGCGGAAAGAATACGACGCGTTCAACCAATCTTCGCCAATCATCAAAAAAGGCATTGGCATGGCGATCTTCTCCTATAAAACAGGTGTATACCCACTACAGGTAGAAAATGGCGCCTGCCGTATCATACTCAACGAGGATGGGACGGCGCAGATTCAGGTTGGCGCCACCGATCTAGGCCAGGGTTCGGATACGGTGTTTGCGCAGATCGTTTCCGAAATACTGACGATTCCGGAATCCAAGCTCTCCGTCATCTCCGCGCAAGACACAGACGTAACGCCGTACGATGCCGGCGCATATGCATCCCGGCAGACGTATGTGTCCGGTGGCGCGGTCAAAAAGGCGGCACTTATCCTCAAGGACAAGATACTCGCGCGCACGGCAGAGGTGAAGCATTGCGCGGCAGAGCCGTTGATGCTGGAAAACGAGCAAATTGTGCAGCACGCCGGCGAACCCCCGATTGCCTCCATTGCGGAAATTGCAGCTTTTGTGCAATATTGCAACGATCATGTGCTCCAAACCGAGCAGCTCACGGCGGAGGCTACCTATACCTGCATGAGCAACACGTTTGCCTTTGGTGCATGCTTTGCGGATGTGGAGGTTGATGTGCCGCTTGGAAAGGTGCGCGTCAACAAGATCGTTGCCGTACACGACAGCGGTACGATCATCAACCCCAAGCTTGCGGCGGCGCAGGTGCATGGTGGGGTTGCGATGGGCGTTGGTTACGCGCTGAGCGAACAGTTGCAATATGACAAAAAAACAGGGCGCATGCTCAACGATAATTTCTTGGATTACAAGATTCCAACCAGTATGGACGTGCCTGAGATGGAGACGTACTTTGTTGAAACCTACGAGCCATCCGGCCCGTTTGGGAACAAGGCGCTCGGCGAACCGCCGCTGATTCCGCAGGCACCGGCCATTCGAAACGCGGTGCTGCACGCAACGGGTATTGCAATCAACAAACTACCATTAACACCGCAACGTCTTGTGGAAGCGTTTATTTCGGCGGGATTGATCCGCGCGGAAGACTGAAGGGGGAACCAAACGCAATGTACGATATTCGAAAAACCTACTCGGCTTCCTCCGTTTCGGAGGCGCTAAGGCTTCTTTTGGAGAATGACGGGGCGACGATCATCAGCGGAGGCACCGATGTGATGATTCGTCTCAAAGAACGGAAATTGAAGCAGGCCGTGCTCATTAGCATCGCAAACATAACCGAACTCAAAGGAATTGCGGTACGTGAAAACGGTGATATCGCGATTGGTGCGGGAACGACGTTTGACGAAATCTACCGTAGCGAAATCATTCGCGAATGTGTACCGGCGCTCGCTTTTGCCGCGAATCAGGTCGGCAGCCCGCAGATACGTCACGTGGCGACGATTGGCGGCAACATCTGCAACGGCGCAGTCAGCGCGGACGGCGTGCCCGTGCTGCTTGCTTACGATTCATGCTTGGAAATAGCTGGGGTGAGCGGGATAAGAACGCAAACGTTATCCGGCTTTCACACAGGACCGGGCAAAGTGAATCTCGACCAGTCAAGCGAGCTGCTTACAACAATTGTCATTCCAAGGGCGGAATACGAAGGCTATTTTGCTGCCTACTACAAATTTGGCCAGAGAAACGCTATGGAGATAGCCACCCTCGGGTGTGCGGTGTGCTTACGGCTATCCGCGGATAAAAAAAGCATCGATGAACTGCGTATTGCGGTATCTGTTGCGGCGCCGACTCCGCTTCGATGCAGAAAAACAGAAGCGAGACTTAGAGGCGCACCGCTGACGAATCAGACGATTGCCGCTCTGCGAAAGGGCGTTCTCAGCGAAGTTCAGCCGCGCGATAGTTGGCGCGCATCCCGCCAGTTACGGCTGCAATTGGCAAAAGAACTGAGTGAGCGCGCGTTTCGACAGGCGCTGGAAACAGCCGGAGGAGAGATTGTATGATCAAAATTGTACACATGCATGTAAACGGAACCGACGTGGAACTCGGTGTTGACGAAGGCGAAAGCCTGACCGATACACTACGAAACCGGCTTGGTCTAACCAGCGTGAAGAAAGGATGCGAGGCCGGAGAATGCGGTGCTTGCACCATCTTGCTGGACGGCAAGAGCGTCAATAGCTGCATCTATCTCACCGTTTGGGCGGACGGGCATACCATATTAACGGTAGAAGGCTTACAGCGCAATCCGGGAGAGCTGCATCCTGTCCAACAGGCGTTTGTGGACGAGGCTGCGGTCCAGTGCGGGTTTTGCACGCCCGGCTTGATTATGACCGGCGTGGAGATTGCCAACTCAGGGGAAACCTATACACGGGAAGAATTACGTGAACTCATCTCCGGACACCTCTGCCGGTGTACGGGATATGAAAACATCTTAAATGCGCTAGAAAAGGTTGTGGGTAAAAAATGAGCGTAAGAAAAAGCGATTGTGCATATTTGGAGCGGGCAAACGAGGTCGCAAAGAAAGCGCGCGAAAGCGGAAACACACCGTTTGGTGCAATATTGGTAGATGAAGACGGCAACGTACTGATGGAGCAAGGAAACGCGGAAGGCGACAGCGGCGATGCAACAGCGCACGCCGAGATGACGCTTGCTTCCCGCGCAAGCCGCGCCTACTCAAAAGAACAACTCTGGCGTTGCACTCTGTATACGACCTGCGAACCATGCCCCATGTGTACCGGCGCAATTTACTGGGCAAATATCGGGCGTATCGTCTATGGTGTATCGGAGAAGCGGCTTCTGGAACTGACAGGCAGTGATGAAAAGAACCCGACGTTTTCAATGGGGGCGGATGCGGTCGTTCGCGCCGGGCAAAAGAAGATTGAAGTGATTGGACCTGTGAAAGAACTGGAGCTAGAGATCACTGCTGTGCATGAAGGATATTGGAATAATAGGAATTGAGGGTTTGAGAGAGATGCGTACATTTGAGGAGATCAAAGACACAGTATTGGCGGGGCT
>JAQVML010000149.1 GCA_028703645.1 Eubacteriales bacterium | reverse complement strand
GGGCGCGAGCCGGAGCGAACCGGTAGGCTCGTAAAATCGGAGGAACAATGATCGATAAACTACAGGGAATCAAACAACGCTTTGACTTTCTCTCGGAGAAGCTGGCTTCACCGGACGCGATGGCGAACAAAGACGCCTGGCGCGAAATGGTGAAAGAGCGGGCCTCGCTGGAAGAGATCGTGCTTGCGTTTGACGAATATATCGTGTCTCAAAACGCGCTGGACAACTGCAAAGCCATGCAAAATGAGCATCTCGACAGCGAGATGAAAGAGCTGGTTCATGCGGAGATCGAGGCGCTCGAAACAAAACTCGAAGCGCTCAACAAACAGCTTCATCTTTTAATTTTGCCAAAAGACCCGAACGATGAACGGGACGTGATTCTGGAAATCCGCGCGGGAACGGGCGGAGACGAAGCGTCTCTCTTTGGCGCGGATCTATTGCGCATGTATCTTCGATATGCAGAACGAAACGGCTATAAAGTCGAATACCTTTCCAGCAACATGACCGATATGGGCGGGGTAAAAGAAGTCGTGCTCTCCATCGGCGGCAAGCACGGCGCATATAGCAGGCTCAAGTTTGAAAGCGGCGTACACCGCGTTCAACGCGTGCCTGAGACGGAATCACAGGGACGCATCCACACCAGCGCGGCAACGGTAGCCGTTTTACCGGAGGTGGACGACGTTCAGATCGACATCAAAGACACCGATCTACGCATCGATACTTACCGCAGCAGCGGCGCGGGAGGACAGCACGTCAACAAGACCGAGAGCGCCATTCGCATCACCCACCTGCCGACCGGTATGGTCGTCTCCTGTCAGGATGAAAAATCACAACTGAAAAACAAAGAGCAGGCGATGCGCGTACTCAAGAGCCGCCTGTACGATTATTACGCCAGCCAGCAGGCGGAGCAGCGCGCGGGCGCGCGAAAGAGCCAAATCGGCTCCGGCGACCGCAGCGAACGAATCCGCACCTATAATTTTCCACAAGGCCGGGTGACGGATCACCGCATCGGGTTGACGCTTTATAAACTGGAAGCATTTCTGGATGGCGACATGGACGAAATGCTGGACGCGTTGAGCGTTGCCGAGCGCAGCGAAATGCTCGCCGGAGAATCGGACTGATATGAAGAGCAACAACGACGATCTGCCCGCGTTTGACACCGAAGTGATCAGCGCGGTTCGGCAGGATGAAGCGGGAACCATACAGGGCGCAAAATTGATTCAAGCGGGGGAGCTGGTCGCGTTTCCGACCGAAACGGTCTATGGCCTCGGCGCAGACGGACTAAACGGAGAAGCGGTCGCGAAGATATTCGCGGCAAAGGGCAGACCTTCGGACAATCCGCTGATCGAGCATGTCGCAAAAAAGAGCGATGTGCGCCGGCTCTGGAGCAGAATGCCCAGACAAGCGCGACTTTTGATGGATACCTTTTGGCCGGGGCCGCTGACGCTGGTTGCGCCAAAGAGTGATCTCGTGCCGGACGAAGTCACGGCGGGGCTCAGCACGGTTGCCGTGCGCATGCCGCAGAACAAGACCGCGCGTGCGCTGATTGCAAAATCCGGCGTGCCCATCGCGGCGCCAAGCGCAAACCGCTCCGGCAGACCCAGCCCGACCACGGCGCAGCATGTGCTGGATGATTTGGGTGGTAGAATACCGCTGATCATCGACGGAGGTCCCTGTAAATACGGCGTGGAATCTACGGTGCTATCGCTGGTTGGCGAGCCGACAATTCTGCGTCCCGGCGCGATTACGCGGGAGATGCTCGCGGCGCTGATCGGAGAAGTGCGCGTGAGCGAGAGCATCTTAAACCCGATGAAAGCGGGCGAAGTCGCGGCCTCGCCGGGCATGAAATATCAGCATTATGCGCCGAACGCGGATGTCGTTGTGGTGCAGGGCAGCCCCGAGCAGACGGCAAAGCGTATCAACGCGCTTTATCGCGAGGCGGAGGCAGAGGGAAGATCGGTCGAAATCGCCGCGACGGAGCAGACGAAGGCGTTTTATCGCGGCAAGCGGCATTTGGTGCTTGGCGATCGCAACGAGCCGGAGACGCTCTGCGCAAGCCTCTTTTCCGCGCTGCGGGAGATGGATACACGCGCAGACCTGATCCTTGCCGAGGGAATTCCCGCCGAGGACGAGGGCTTGGCTTACATGAACCGCCTTTTGCGAGCGGCTGGATTTCATATGATCGACGCCAGCAAAGAATCGTAAGAAAAATTTTGATAGATCATAAAACACCAAACCACTGATAAGAGAGAGAAGGGAAGAGAAACATGAAGATTGGAATCGGTTGCGACCATGGCGGCTTTGACCTGAAAGAAGCCATCGTCGCTTACTTGCGGGAAGAGGGGCATGAAGTAAAAGATTTCGGGTCCTACGATAAAAACAGCATCGACTATCCCGACTATGTCTTTCCCGTTGCGGAAGGCGTGGCGCGCGGAGAGTTCGAGCGCGGTATCGTCATCTGCACCACGGGAATCGGCGTCAGCATCGCCGCAAACAAGGTTCAAGGCATTCGCTGCGCGCTGGTGACCGACGAATACTCGGCGAAGATGACGCGCGAACACAACGACACCAATATGCTCGCGCTTGGCGCAAACGTGACCACCGTGGTTCGCGCAAAGGGCATTGTGGATATCTGGCTACAGGAACCGTTCTCCCACGGCGAACGGCACCAGCGCAGAATCGATAAAATTTCCGCTTACGAAAAAACGCACTAAGGAGGCTCACCCATGTCAAAAGTTACCACCATCGATCATCCTCTTGTGCAGCATAAGCTTTCGCTGCTGCGCGACAAAGACACAGGCTGCAAGGCGTTTCGGGAACTCGTATACGAGCTTGCGATGCTCATGGCATACGAAGTGACGCGCGATCTCGAGCTCAAGGAGATCGAAATCGAAACACCGATCTGCAAAACCACCGTCCAGACGCTCGCAAACGAAAAAATCGCTGTCATCCCGATTCTCCGCGCAGGCCTCGGCATGGCGGACGGCATCATGAGCCTGATTCCCAACGCGAAAGTCGGGCACATCGGCCTTTACCGTAATCCCGACACGCTGATGCCCACCGGCTATTACTGCAAGCTGCCGCAGGACATCGCCGAGCGCGAAACCATCATCGTGGACCCGATGCTCGCAACCGGAAACTCCGGTATCGAGGCGATTCACATTCTCAAGGAGAACAACGTCGGCAGCATCCGCTTTGTGAGCCTGATTGCGGCACCCGAAGGAATCGCGGCCATGCAGGCGGCGCATCCGGACGTAGACATCTATGTTGCGCATATCGACGAGAAGCTCAACGAGCATGGCTATATCGTACCCGGCCTTGGCGACGCAGGCGATCGACTCTTTGGTACAAAATGAAGCGCTGAGCCATCCGAAGAATGATACGCAAACGTGCGGAGGGTGCAATGCCGTCCGTGCGTTTTGCGTTTTCTTCTTAACTCCCGGTAAAGAATCATAAACGAAGTATTATTGAGAGTTTTCAAGTTTCCAACTAAATTTTTCATAAAATAGGTTCAAATGCTTCTGCGATTATGATAATATTGTAATGTTGCATTACGAATATTCATTTCTTTTTGTTTCAATACGATAGATAGTTCGGAGGAATTCCATGCGATCGGTCATTGAAGAAATTGCCGCGGCAGAGAAGCGGGCTGATGAAATCCGCCAAAATGCCGCAACGCAAGCGCGAGAATTGACGCAAAAGTCGAAAGAAGACGCGCAAAAGGCGCTCTCCGAATTGGAGAACGAAGCCCGCGATACTCTGCAAAAAGAGCTGGAGACGGCAAAGAGCAAAGGTGAACGAATTTCCGGCGATACGTTGACGCAGCTTGAGCAGGAGGCGGACGTGCTTTGTGATAACGCAACCAAGCGGCTGAATCAAGCCGTATCCTATCTCATAGATAAGGTGACGAAAACGGCATGATCGTTTCGATGAAACGTATGACCCTCGTCGCGCACAAAGACGACGAAGCGAAACTATTAAACGCATTACAGGCGATTCAAGCGGTTGAGGTGATCTCCAGCGGACAGGACAACGTATCCAGCGCCGCGCTGGAGCGCGCGCAAGCACGCGTGCATGCGCTTGATACCGCACTCAAAAGCATGAAGCCTTATTCAACAAAAAAGGCGTTTCTTGCTGCTCTGAAGGAAGCAAAAGCAGAGGAGCTTTTTGACATGCTTCCGGATGCGGTTTTACTCTCCGACCGGCTGAGCACGCTCAACCGCGATCTGACGGCGACAAAATCCGAAATCGATAAAAATGAAACACTGATCAATGCGCTGCGCCCGTGGAGCGCGTTTCCGGCGGATATGCAGACATATCAAAACAGTAAGCGCGTGAAATACTTTACCGGTATCATCGCGGCTGCTGATGTTGAAAAACTGGAAAACATTGACACTACTGCGGAATATCAGCTCTTCAACGAAGGCGTGGAGCGCACATGCGTTATCGCAAGCCCGCTGGAGGATGCTAAGAGTGTATCTAACTTTTTAAAGTCGCTTGAGTGGGTGGACTTTGTCTTTCCAAAGATGTCGGGAACGCCCGCGGAAGCGATGGAAGAGCTATCCGAGAAGAACCGTACGCTAAACGCGAAAAGGGTCGAGCTGGAATCGGCGATTCGCGACGAAGCGACGGGACAGTATTCGCTCGTAGAGTGCGCTTATGACGCGGCGGCGATTGAGCGCGACCGCGCGCTTGCTTCCGCAGAGCTACAGCGTTCGGACGCGACGTTCCAACTGGAGGGCTGGCTGCCCGCCGATCGACAGGCGGATGTCGAGCAAGCGATTTCTCAGGTAACGGAAGCGTATTTTCTCGACGTGCGCGAGCCGGAGGAAGACGAGATTCCGCCTTCCTATGTGGAAAACAGCGCGTTTGTCACACCGTTTGAACAGGTAACAAACCTGTATTCGCGGCCCGATCCAAAAGGAATTGACGCAACGCCGTACATGGCGCCGTTCTATGTTTTGCTCTTTGGATTGATGCTCAGCGACACAGGATATGGCATTGTACTGGCGGTTATGACCGC
>JAQVML010000148.1 GCA_028703645.1 Eubacteriales bacterium | reverse complement strand
TTGCGGCGCGCGCGCATCGTCCGGATGATAGCCGCAGTATGGGCAGGTGGAAAGTCCACCGGGAATCTTTCTGCCGCACTTCTCACACTTCGGCTCCGGCTTTGGCTCCGGCGGAACGTAAGCAGGTGTCTCTTGCTGAAACCCGTCCTGCTGTTCCGCCTCCTGCTGCTGTTTCTCGGCCTCGACTTCGGCGAGCTCGATCGGGTCGCCGGGATAATAGCCGCAGTGCGGGCAGGTGCTTAAAAACGGCGGCTTCTTCTTCTTACAGCGCGGGCAAATGTCTTTGGGCAATTCCTGACGCTCGGGTTCGGGCGCAGGCGCGGGTTCTTCCTCAAAAACGTCCTGCTCCGGCTCGATCTCTTCGATCGCGATCTCCGGCTCCGGCATCACGGGATCGTCGATCCGCTCATCTTCGGCAAAATCGTCATCGTCGTCGTCAAACAGATCCGGTGTTTCAATGTCATAGCCGCAGCGCGGGCAAATGCGCGTGCCCTCCGCCAGCTTCTTTCCGCAATCCGGGCACTTGATGCGTCCCTTTGCGTCCGCCTTGCTCTTGGGCGCTTTCGGCTCTCTTAGAAAAAACGGCTTCGGCGCGGGCTTTGGTTCCGCCTTTGGCATAGAGGCGACCAGCTCCGGTAGCTCTGCCCGCAGACGGATTGCCTTGAGCAAGCCCGCGACGCCAAAGAGAATGATGCCCCCGCGATACATCAGCTCGCGCACCAGTTGAAATGGCGTATAGCTCTTTCGTAGCACGAGCGCCACGATCAGGGCCGCAAGTGTGGAGAGCGCCGTTGCGCCGATTGACGTAAAAAACAGGAGGTTATCCGGCGGGATATCCTGCTTTCGGTCGGAGAGCTGATAGAGCACGCTCGGCACGACCAACGCGGCAATCAGCGTTAAAAAATCAAGCAGATAAACAAACTCGAAGAACAAAATCATCTCAACCAGATAGCTGATCGCGCTGATAAGGCCCCACAGGGCAAACAGCGTATTGAGCAGCAGGTAGAAATTGCCCGGCTTCATACGCAGTTTCTTTTGCCTGTTTTGCAACAGCAGATAAAACGCAATGCCAATGATTCCAATGACGATCAAAATCCACGCGATGCCGAGAAACGTGAAGTTCTCCGGCGGAGCCTGGCTCAGTTTTTTTCGCGCGGCAGCGTCGGTAAACAACTGGATCAGCGTAAAGATGCGCGCAACCAGAAACAAAAGCGTACCGTAAAAAACCGCCCCGCTTGTCACATAGCTGGCGGATAGGTAGCGCTTTTTTTGTTGTGCGCGCCGTTCCATACGGGTATGATAGCACAGCCCGCCTTGCCATGCAACACGACGACGGGTATAATCAGATGAAGGGATTTTGAACAATTTTCGTTTTATTTTGTCCGGCGGCGCTGAGGAAACGCCGCAAGAGCACTGCTTCTATTACATTGGCTTGGTCAAGAGAGAAGGAGCAAGACAGATGAAGGCCAAAACGATTTTATTGCTGGCAGGCGGGCTTGTGCTCGCGGTGGCCATTTTGGTTGTTTTGCTGCTGGTTCCCGTCCGCGCATCCGGCGAAACAACGCCACAACAAACGCAGACGGAACGCACCACGCAAGAAGCAAAGCAGGAGGAAACGCCGATGATTGAGACGAAACGCGCACCCATGCCGACGGAGCCAACGGTTTCGAGTGTGGCGATTCCAACGACGGACGAGCTGACGATCACCGCAGACCTTTACTGGACGGGCGACGCAACCGCGCCGTTTATCCTCCTATTCCATCAGGCGGACTACAGCCGCGGGGAATATCAGCAGATCGCGCCAAAGCTCAATGCGCTGGGCTATAACTGCCTCGCGATTGATCAGCGATCCGGCGGCGCGGTAAACGGCGTGAAAAACGATATCTATCAGGCCGCGAAAGCCGCGGGACTACAAACAGGCTATACGCAGGCGTATCCGGATTTGCAATCCGCGCTTGATTATGTGGAAAAGACATACCTGCCGGATCAATTGATCGTTTGGGGCAGCTCCTATTCCGCATCCCTCGCGTTGATTCTTGCCTCCGAGCATCCAAACGAAATCTCCGCCGTGCTCGCGTTTTCGCCGGGCGAGTACTTTAAGTTAAACGGCAAGCAGGTTTCGGAGTATGCGGCGAATATTACGCAGCCCGCGTTCATCACCTCCGCCAAGTCGGAAGAGAAGTCTTGGCGCGGCATTGCGGATCAGATTACGTCCGATGGCAGCGTATTCTTCGTGCCGGAAGGCAACGGGCGACACGGTTCCTCCGCATTATTTGAGAAAACGCCGAACAACGCGGAATATTGGACGGCGGTGGAACAATTTCTCGCCTCTTTAAAGTGACGGATACAGCAAAGCATGATTGAAATATAAGCAATTCACACACGAAAGGAACGACTGAATGGAAACGCGATCCATATACGAATCCTGGCTCAACGAGCCGACACTGGATGAATCCACCAAACAAGAGCTGCTTGCCATTGCGGATGACGCGCCTGAGATTGAGGAGCGTTTTTATCGGGAGCTGGAGTTTGGCACGGCGGGATTGAGGGGCATCCTCGGCGCTGGCACAAACCGCATGAACGTCTATGTCGTGCGCCGGGCAACGCAGGGCTTGAGCAACTATCTGCTTTCCTGCGCGGGCGCAAAAGAGCGCGGGGTTTGCATCGCGTATGATTCGCGCTTTTATTCGACGGAGTTTGCCAAAGAGACTGCCTGCGTGCTCGCGGCAAACGGAATCAAGACGTTTCTTTTTTCCACGTTGCACTCGGTGCCGCAGCTTTCCTTTGCCGTGCGGCATCTCAACTGCATGGCGGGCGTGGTGATCACCGCCAGCCACAACCCCAGCAAATACAACGGTTATAAGGTCTACTGGGCATATGGCGGACAGGTAGCGCCCGAGCAGGCCACCGCGATTTACGATGAAATTCAGCGCGTGCCGATGTTTGGCCCGCATACGATGGACTATGATCAAGCGCTGGCTAGCGGCAGATTGACGCTGGTTGGAACAAAAGAGGACGAGGCGTATTATGCGGCGACCGCGGGTCTACTGCTCGACGCCGATCTTGTGCGCAGGCGCGGTGGCGATCTTCCGATCGTGTACACCCCGCTGCATGGAACCGGCGCGGTTCCCGTTACAACGTTGCTCACCCGCGTGGGGCTGACAAACGTATTCACCGTGCCGGAACAGGTTGCGCCGGACGGGCGCTTTCCGACCGTCACCGCGCCGAATCCCGAGGACCCGAACGCATTTCGCCTCGCGATTGCGCTCGCGGAGGAAAAGGGCGCGCGCGTATGCCTCGCCACCGACCCGGATGCGGATCGTCTCGGCGTTGCGGTCAAGACCAAAGCGGACGAATGGGTGACGCTGACCGGCAACCAGATCGGCTGCATTCTGCTACAGCATATCCTCTCTTCCTTGAGCCGGCAAAAGCGGTTGCCCAAGAACGGCGTGGTCATCAAGAGCATCGTCTCCACGCGCCTCGCAGACGCGATTTGCGCGGCATATGGCGTTGCGCTGGAAAACGTAATGACCGGATTTCGCTTCATCGGCGAAAAGGTGGACGAATATCAAACCAGCGGAGAAAAAACGTTTCTGTTCGGTTTTGAGGAGAGCTTCGGCTTTCTCGCGGGCGGGCTTGCGCGCGATAAAGACGCGGTTTGCGCGGCGATGCTCGCTGCGGAAGCGTGCATCAGCTATGCCGAGCGCGGCATGACCCTCTCCGACGCGCTGGATGAAATCTACGCGACCTACGGCTTTTTCAGCGAGAGCGTCAAGAGCTATACGCTGGAGGGCAAAGAGGGCATGGAGAAGATCGAGGGCGCGATGACCTGCCTGCGCGAGAATTCGCCAAAGGTGTTCGCAAGCACGAAGGTTGTAATCGCGGAGGACTATCTCGCCCGCAGGTGCAAACGCTCGGACGGCACGGTCTGCGACATCGCGCTGCCGAAATCGGATACGCTCCGCTGGCTGCTATCCGACGAGAGCTGGATCGTCATTCGCCCCAGCGGCACGGAGCCCAAGCTCAAGCTCTACATCGGCGCACGAGACAAAACAAAGGAACAACTGGAAGCAAAGCTCTCGCTTTTGATGCAGACCGTGGATGCGATGCTGAAGGGGTATTTGTCTTAATCAAACATAAACCGAAGGAATGACAGCGGCGTACCAGCCGCTGTTTTTCGCAAAAAAACGAGTTTTTTACCACTCAACCGCCGCTTGAGTCCTGCAAAATCTCCAACTCAAGCACCGCTTGCTGGTCTCGACCGCCGCGTTTTTGTATGCTGATGGTGCAGCAAACGAAAGGCGGTGGCAACACAGATGCGATTTTCGATCAAACGAACCCTTTTAAAGAAACGAACGCCGGAGCGGGCAGAGCGCGCCTACCGGCGGATGATTACCGAACGCGAAGAGCAAAAGCGGGACGCGCACTGGCAGAGCATTGCGATGGAACTGCCAAGATGGTTTTAAGCGCGTGTTCTTTGGAAGGTAGCAACGAGTGAAAAAAGGAGATATAGCATAGCATGTTTGACGCAGTGGAGATCGGGCGGCGGATTTCGCGCCTGAGAAAAGAAAAGGATATGACGCAACCCGCACTGGCGGACGTGATGGGCGTGAGCTTTCAGGCGGTCAGCAATTGGGAGCGGGGCGCTTCTATGCCGGATATCGGCAAACTGCCGGAGCTGTCGCAGGCGCTGGGTGTCAGCGTCGATGAACTGTTGGGTAGTGGGCGCGGCGGCGAACTCATCCGCAGCGTGATCGACGGCAGCGAAGAGTCGTTTGTCAAGAGCGAGCGCATTACGCTGACCGAAGCGGGCGAAGCAGCACCGCTCTTAAAACCCAAGCAGGTAACGCGTATCGTGAAAGCGATTGAGGAAGAAAAGGAACAGCATCGGTCGGCGGAAGGTGAAGCGGATGCCGGAGCGGATGATTCGAACAAGATCAATCTGGATAGTTTGATCGCCATCGCGCCGTTTCTGGAGGAGGATTATCTCGACGAGCTGGCAACCCGACTCGCGCCAACGGTCGGACTCAACAAGCTTGCC
>JAQVML010000147.1 GCA_028703645.1 Eubacteriales bacterium | reverse complement strand
TCGCAATCGCCGCGGTCGCGTGGCTGATCGGTGAGTGGCTGCCCGTTGTCGGAGGGCCGGTATTCGCGATTTTAATCGGCATGCTCGCGGCGATGCTCATCGAAAACAGAGAGCCGCTTCGCGCGGGAGTCTCATTTACTTCAAAAAAAGTGTTGCAGCTCGCGGTGATTTTGCTCGGGTTTGGCATGAATCTTTCCGTTATCGTCTCCACGGGGATTCAATCGCTGCCGATCATACTCTCGACGATTGCGACTTCGCTGCTCGTGGCGTTTATCCTGTATCGCGTGATGAAGATTCCGACCAACACCGCTGTGCTCATCGGCGTTGGCTCCTCCATCTGCGGCGGTTCGGCTGTCGCCGCGACCGCGCCGGTGATCGACGCGAGCGACGAGGAGATTGCGCAGGCGATCTCCGTGATCTTCCTGTTCAACATCGCCGCCGCGCTGATCTTTCCGACGCTGGGCGGGCTGCTGCACCTCTCCGACTACGGCTTTGGCCTCTTTGCCGGAACCGCCATCAACGATACGTCGTCCGTTACGGCTGCCGCCTCGATTTGGGACTCCATTCACGGCTCAAACGCGCTGGAGACCGCGACCATCGTGAAGATGACGCGTACGCTCGCGATCATTCCGATCACGCTGGCAATCGCGCTCTACCGCGCAAAAAAGGAATCCGGCAGCGAGTCGAGCTTTCGGCTCAAAAAAGTCTTTCCGATGTTTATCCTGTTCTTTGTGCTGGCTTCGGTGATCACGACCATCGCGGTTTCGCTGGGCGTACCGACAACGGTGTTTGCACCGCTGAAGGTGCTGATTAAGTTTTTCATCGTGATGGCGATGGCTGCCATCGGCCTCAACACCAACTTAGTCAGCCTGATTCGAAAGGGCGGCAAGCCGATCCTCGTCGGATTCTGCTGCTGGGGCTGCATCGCCATAGTCAGCCTGCTGATGCAAAAAGTATTGGGAATCTGGTGAATAGCGCCCTGACGTTCCAAGTGAGGAAGCGCATCGCGATCGTGAAGTCTGGATCATTGCATACGACAATGATATGACGAGCAGAATCCGTTCGGATTTGCTTGACACGCGGGTTTTGCAGGATTACGATAAAGTTACAGCATGCATTTATACAAAGAAATTGGACTTTTTATGCAGTTTTCACTTCGATTGGATCAGGGAGAATGAAAAACATGGGCAACAAGAAACTTGTTTTGGGCGCAACGGGGTTTGTTGGTTCCGCGGTCATGCGCGAACTGCTGAAAGACGGAGAAAACGTCAAGGTGGTATTGCGAAAAAACAGCAATACGGCGAATCTCGATCCGTTTGACGTTGAGCGCGTGGTTGCGGACATGACGGACACGGACTCCATGAAGAAGGCGCTTGTCGGCTGCGACACGCTCTACATCACCGCGGCGTATTTTGCGCACTGGGCGCCGAACCCGAAGAAGCTCTATGAGGTCAACGTTGGCGGAACGAAAGCCACGCTCCAGGCAGCGCTTGAGATGGGGGTTGAGAAGGTCGTTTACACCAGCACCAACAATACGATTGGCGCGCATGGCGATCCTGTGGACGAGAACGAAGACTTCAACCAATGGGATATTGACGACGATTATTCCAAGTCGAAATATCTGGCTGAAGTGGAAGCATATAAATATGGAGCGCGCGGCGTGCCGATCGTGATCGTAAACCCCACATTCGTGGTCGGGACAAATGACGTTCGGCCAACGCCGTCCGGGCGCATGATTATCGACGTTGCGTCCGGCAAGGAAGAGCTGTATATGGACGCGCGAACGAACATCATCGACGTGGACGATGTCGCGCGCGCAGAAATTCTAGCGGCTCAAAAAGGCAGGGTTGGCGAACGGTATATCCTTGGCAACACGAACGTCAAGATTCCGGAGTTTTACAAACTCATCGCGGAGATTGCGGGCGTGAAAGCGCCAAAGATCAAGGTTCCGTATCCGCTTGCGTTGCTGTCCGGGCATATCTTTACCACACAGGCTGCCATCACCGGCAAACCGCCGTTTGTGACCGCGGGCGAGGTGAAGATTGGGCATCGCGGAGAATGGTACGACTGCTCCAAGGCGGTCAACGAGCTCGGCATGCCGCGCACGCCGCTGCCGGAGACCATCAGAAAGGCGATCACCTGGTTCCGCGAAAACGGGTATCTCCCGCAGGTAAAAAACGAGGAGAACTAAGGCTTCTCTGCGCGGATAAGAGCGCTTGGTGAGAAGTAAATGTGCTTGACAAGGCCACTCGTTTCCGGGTGGCCTTTCTTGCGCGCAAAACGGCAGAACCAAACGAAAAAGATGCGTTTATGACGCGGAAACGGTAAAACAAAAAGCAGCAAGGGCGTCCGATCAGGAATCGGCCCGGCTGCTTTTTTCAAACACTCAATCTGCTTTTCGTTATTGATCGACTTGCGTGAGCAACTGATTAAACGCCTCCGCTTCATCGAGCGTTGCGGTTTCCTTGATGCGGAAGACGACCATATCGTGACGGTAAATATAAGCCCCGATGGTTGCGGTTTCGCTGATGCGTGAATAATACTCGGCGCGCGCGGTTGCGGCTTCCACGCTTGCATACGCCTCCACGACACAGTCGTGTTTGCCGTTGAGCGTGAAATCAATTCGCTGGGTATACGCTTCGAGTTTTCCCAGTGCCGATTTTGCGGTTGCTGCCTCGTCGTATTCCTTTATATTTGAGATGTCGGCGCCAAGCGTGATCAGCTCGTCGATGGACTCCTTCAACGTCATCGTCGAAAGGCGACCATACAGGCGCGGCGTCGGGCTGGGTGTTGCGGTGGGTTCCGGCGTTGGAATAGGGGTCACGGCGGGAGTTGGCGTAAAGCTTGAGACTTCGACAATGTCGGGAGAGGGGCTGCCTGATTTCAGCGCACCGAAACCAATCCCGTTTTCCGTGGAACAGCCGGTCAAAAGCAACATAACGGCTAAGATACCAATCAATTTCTTCAAAAATTCGTCCTCCTCATTCTGTGATCCTGTAGCGAAAAAAATCAGTTGCCGTCGTTCGGGTACAGCGGGTAACGTAGCGTTCATTTCATCCACTGGAACAGAGTTTCAAGTTTGCGAACTAATATCGCATTCGAAAACCGCTCTTTGAGCCTATGAGTTATTTTACACCCACTTCTTATGCTTCTGCAATCTTGAAGATATATGATTAACCGCGTGCGATCGTGCCTTGCTGGACTATTTTCCAGAATAACGGGCAAGATCGCTTCAAAACGTATTATAATGAATGAAGGAATTCATTTTGCGAAATTGTTTGGAAGTCGCAGATCGACACGAGGCTTCGTGAAGAGCGACGGTAGAGCGCAAAGGAGATCAACGATATGATCAACGATATTTCGGATGAAAAACTGGTCGAGGTGCTCGACGAAGAAGAGGTTCAGAAAAGATTTGAGCAGAGCCAGAAGAAGGCGAAAAAGCTGCTCGAAGATCGGGACAAGATGGATCGCTTTTTGGAGCGGTTGGAGCGAAAGCTGAAGTATGTGCCGGTGGTGGGCGGCATGCTGTCCGAGATTCCGATTCTCATCGCGCTCGTCAAGGCGTATCTTGAGAAACGCTATCTCGATATTCCGATTGGCTCGATTATCGCGGTGGTCGGCGCGCTACTCTATTTTTTGAGTCCAATCGACCTGGTACCGGATTTTCTTCCAGCGATTGGCCTTGTGGACGACGCGGCAGTCATCGGCGTTGCGCTCAAGCTGGTGCATGACGACGTGAAAGAATACAAGGTTTGGCGGGAGAAGAGCAACGCGCAAACCGAATAGTCGGCAATATATTTGACGTTTTTTCGGTGGAGCGCGCGACGAACGCCATGTTATACTCACCATGAAGTGAGGTTTTATATGACGGAAAATGAAAAATATACGGCGCTTGTGGAGAAAGATCCCGCCTACGACGGCGCGTTTTTTGCCGCAGTGAAGACGACGGGCATCTTCTGCCGCACGACTTGCACCGCGCGCAAACCCAAACAGGAGAACGTTTGCTTTTATGATACCATTCACGACGCGCTCGCCGCGGGATATCGCCCTTGCAAGATTTGCAGGCCTATGGAGAGCGCAAATCAGGTGCCGGAGGATATCGCGGCGCTGCTAGCCGAGGTGCAGGCAAACCCGCAGTTTCGCATCACCGAGTGGCAGCTCAAGCAACGCGGCCTCGATCCCAATACACTCAGACGGTGGTTTCAAAAGCATTACGGCATGACGTTTCAAGCCTTTTGCCGGATGAATCGCATCAACACGGCGTTTGGCGCGATCAAGGACGGAAACAGCGTGCTGGATGCGGCGCTGGAGAGCGGATATTCGTCCGCGAGCGGCTTTGCCAGCGCGTTTGACAAGATCATCGGAACCGCGCCGGGCAAAGCGAAGCGCGAACCCAGAAACGTGCTCGTCTATCAGCGCTTTGACGCGCCGCTTGGGCCAATGGTCGCCATCGCGAGCGAGACGGGGCTTTGCCTACTAGAGTTTGGTGATCGGCGCATGCTGGAAAGCGAGTTTACCGATCTGCAAAAACGGCTGGATGCCGTGCTCCTGCCCGGTAAAAACGGGTTTACGGAAGAAGCCGTCCGGCAAATATTGGAGTATTTCGCGGGCACGAGAAAGACGTTTTCCGTGCCGCTCCACGCGCCGGGAACGGAGTTTCAGCAGCGGGTTTGGGCGGCGCTTCGCGAGATTCCGTTTGGCGAGATTCGTTCTTACGGCGAGATCGCATCGGCGATTGATGACCCGAAGGCAGTCCGCGCAGTCGGCACAGCGAACGGTATGAACCGCATCGCGATCATGATTCCGTGCCATCGGGTGATTGGCGCGGATGGTGCGCTGACGGGCTACGGTGGCGGACTCTGGCGCAAGGACTGGCTGCTCAAGCACGAAAAAGAGCATCGATAATATCATGAAATGGAGAGGGTAACCCTCTCTTTTTCTTATACTATACGGAGAGAATAAAAACGAGTAGAATACAGAAATAGGATGAAAGCGAGAGCGTTGGCGTGAAAATTGGAGATGTTGCGACGTATATGGTCGCCTATAACGCTGGCGACGC
>JAQVML010000146.1 GCA_028703645.1 Eubacteriales bacterium | reverse complement strand
GCGCGTTATCTGACCACGAGCGACCCAAAAGAGCTGGCCTCGCACTGCATGGAGGACATCGACAACGAGTTCTCCAAGCGAGTTCAGCCGGGCGACATCATGGTCGGCGGCAAGAACTTTGGCTGCGGCAGCTCGCGCGAGCACGCGCCGATCTCGATCAAGGAATCCGGCATCTCCTGCGTCGTAGCGGCGACATTTGCACGAATCTTTTACCGCAACGCCATCAACATCGGGCTCCCGATTGTGGAATGCCCCGAGGCGAGCGAAAAGATTCAATCGGGCGACAAGGTCAGCGTGGATTTTGACACGGGCGTGATTACAAACCACACCCGTAACGAAAGCTATCAGGGTGAACCATTCCCGTCGTTCATTCAGGGCATCATCTCCGCGGGCGGGCTTATGAACGCCATCAAAGCGGGCAAACTGTAAGGAGGGAATGGGTATGAACTACAATATTGCGGTGATTCGTGGGGACGGCATTGGCCCGGAGATCGTGGGCGAGGCCATCAAGACACTCAACGTAGCGGCAAAGCGATTTGGTTTTGCACTGAGCTATCACGATGTACTGATGGGCGGCTGCGCCATCGATGCAACCGGCGTACCGCTGCCGGAGGAGACCATCCGCGTCTGCAAAGCCAGCAGCGCGGTTCTGCTCGGCGCGGTCGGCGGCCCCAAATGGGAGACGCTGCCGGGAAATCTTCGCCCGGAAGCGGGCTTGCTCGGCATTCGCGCGGCGCTTGGCCTGTACGCAAACCTTCGTCCCGCGGTGCTGTTTGCGCCGCTGAAGGACGCATGTCCGCTCAAGGCGGAGATCGTGGCAAACGGGCTGGATATTTTGATGGTACGCGAGCTCACCGGCGGCATCTACTTTGGCGATCGCGGCAGAAGTAAAGGAGATCGCGGAGAAGAAGCATACGACACCGAGCGCTATTCGGTTATGGAAGTGGAACGCATCGGCAGAATCGGCTTTGAGGCCGCAAAAAAGCGTGGAAACAAGCTCACCAGCATCGACAAGGCAAACGTGTTGGAAAGCTCCCGTCTCTGGCGCGAAACCATGCACAAGCTCGCAAAAGAATATCCCGACGTAGCTTACGACGACATGCTCGTCGACAACGCCGCGATGCAGCTCGTGCGCAATCCTTTCCGATTTGACGTGGTTGTTACGAGCAATATGTTTGGCGACATCCTCTCCGACGAAGCGAGCATGATCACCGGCTCCATCGGTATGCTGCCTTCGGCCTCGCTTGGCGACGGCACGCTGGGCCTCTATGAGCCGATTCACGGCTCCGCGCCGGACATTGCGGGAACGGGCAGCGCTAACCCGCTTGCGACCATCCTTTCCTGCGCAATGCTGCTTCGTTACTCGCTGAATCAGCAGGAAGCGGCAAACGCCATCGAGCGCGCGGTACAGCTCGCGCTGGAAGAAGGCTGGCGTACGGCGGATATCGCCGCAGGCAAACCCTCGATCGGAACACAACAAATGGGAGATATCGTCTGTCGCCTCATCGAGACGGCGTAAGGAAGGAGTTCTGAATGGAAGGAAAACCCATGAAACTCACGATGTCCGTTCTCGTGAAAAACCACGCGGGTATCCTGTATAAAGTCGTTGGCTTGTTTTCCCGCAGGGCATATAATATTCATAGCCTCGCGGTTGGCACAACGAGCAATCCTGCGATTTCACGCATGACCATCGTGGTGGACGGAGACGAAGAGATCTTCGATCAGGTGGAAAAACAGCTCTGCAAGCTCATCGACGTCATCGAAGTCAAGATTTTGACCGAAGGCGAGTTTATCAACCGGGAATTGATTCTGCTCAAGGTCAACGCGACTTCCGAAAACCGCTCCGACCTGCTGCAGATTACGAAGATCTTCGGCGCGAAGGTGATCGACGTGTCGCATGAGATGCTGATCGTCGAATATGCGGACACCTCCGATCAGGTGCGGAGGCTCGAGCAGATGCTGGAGCGCTACGGCATTCAGGAGACGGTGCGAACCGGCACCATCGCGATTGAAAACGCGCATGTGATGGCGATCAAACAAGAGTCTCTATCATAATCTCTGTAATAATAAATTCTGTAACAACGTGAATTTTGCCGGTGGATATCGGCGTATTCATAGCCGGAGAATCAATTCGGCAAGCTCCTTTTTGCAACACGGCTTGTGCCGCAATAGATTACATTTTAATTTGGAGGAAGAATTCAATATGGCTAAGATGTACTACGAAAGCGACTGTAACCTCGCGCACCTCAAGAACAAGATCGTTGCGATCATCGGCTACGGCAGCCAGGGACACGCGCACGCGCTCAACCTCAAAGAGAGCGGCATCAATGTGATCGTCGGCCTCTATCAGGGCAGCAAATCCTGGAAAGCCGCGGAAGAAGCGGGTTTGAAGGTCTACACCGCGAAAGAAGCCGCCAAGATGGCAGATGTGATCATGATCCTCGTCAACGACGAAAAGCAAGCGGCGCTCTATACCGAGAGCATTGCAGATGGCCTTGTCGAAGGCAACACGCTCGTCTTTGCGCACGGCTTCAACATTCATTACGGCCAGATCGTGCCGCCCGCCAATGTGGACGTCATCATGATCGCGCCCAAAGGCCCCGGCCACACCGTACGCAGCGAATATCAGCGCGGCGCGGGCGTTCCAAACCTGATCGCCGTCTATCAGGATTTCACCGGCAAGGCGAAGGAAACCGCACTTGCGTATGCAGCCGGTATCGGCGGCGCGCGCGCAGGTATTTTGGAGACCACCTTCCGCGACGAGACGGAAACCGATCTCTTTGGCGAGCAGGCCGTTCTCTGCGGCGGTGTAACAGAACTCATGCTGGCGGGCTTTGAAACGCTCGTTGAGGCGGGTTACGCGCCGGAGAACGCATACTTTGAGTGCATTCACGAGATGAAGCTGATCGTAGACCTGATCTACGCCGGTGGATTTGAACGCATGCGTTACTCCATCAGCGACACGGCGGAATACGGCGATTACGTCACCGGCAAGCGTATCATCACCGAAGAAACGCGCAAAGAGATGAAGAAAGTGCTCACCGAGATTCAGGACGGCACGTTTGCCCGCAACTGGATTTTGGAAAACCGCGTCGGTCGCCCGCACTTCAACGCCATGAAACGTCAGGGCGCGGAAACCCAGCTTGTCAAGGTTGGTCAGCAGCTCAGAAGCCAGATGACCTTCTTGAAGAAGTAAATTGAAAATCATCACAAGAAATAACCCTAGTACAAGGAGATCGTTTTGAGCGATTTATCAAAGGTAAACCTTCAACTAAAATCCTTGACGGTCTACCGTGCCATTTTATTAGATGAAACGGTTACCCGCTTTGCGCGCACGCTGGACGCCGCGCAAAGCGGCGTCGCCGAGGCGTTTTGCGCGAGCTACGGCGCGTTTCTGCAAAGCCTTAGTCAGGTGGAGAACGCGCTCGACTTCTCGCTGCATCTGGAAAAGCTGTTGCGATACGACGACAACGCCTTTTCCCGCGCGGCATCGCAACAGGACAAGGGCGAGCTGGATCAAGTAATGCGAAACGCCGCGGCGTTTGATCTGGAAGCGATGGTATCGATCTCCAACGTTTCCGCAAAGCAGCTCAAGCAAGTGGTTCTCGCGCACGCGGAATCGCAGGAGCGTGAACTCGTCTCCAACATGCCGGAATACGCCGCTCAGAGCAAGTTTTTTCAAGCCGGAGTACCCGCTGTACTCGCCGGGCTGCAAGAATTCTATCATAAGAACGGTTATGGCATCTTCGCGCAATATGGCGCGTTTCGCTGGGATCGCGCGCTCATTGGCATTCGCCATCCCGATCCGATTCGCCTTATCGACCTGAAATCGTATGAGTACGAGCGCGGTCTTGTCGCGGCGAATACGCGAGATTTTGTCGAAAAACGCGGCGGCGGGAATCTCCTGCTCTACGGAGATCGCGGAACGGGGAAGAGCAGCACGATCAAAGCGCTCGCAAACGAGTATCGCGACCAAGGGCTTCGCATTGTCGAAGTCACGAAGGAGAGCATTCCGCAGTTTCCAGAGATCATGGAGCGACTGCGCGAGGTGCCTTTGCGATTCATCTTGTTTCTGGACGATCTTTCGTTTTCGACCGACGATGCTAGCTTTTCCGCGCTTAAATCCGTGCTGGAAGGCGGCGTGGTCGCGAGGCCGGAAAACTGTCGCATCTACGCGACGAGCAATCGCCGCCATTTGGTCAAAGAATCGTTTTCCGAACGGAGTGTAGACGTGGACGACGTACACGCGGGCGACACAAAGCAGGAGAAGCTTTCGCTCTACGATCGTTTCGATCAAACGGTGAACTTCTTTGCGCCGGATCAGGCACAGTATCTTTCTATTGTGCGCGCACTCGCGCAAGAGCGAGCGCTCCCGATCACGACAGAAGAGCTTGAGCTTGGCGCGGTTCGCTGGGCGATTCGCGCAGGCGGAAGGTCTCCCAGAGCCGCAAAGCAGTTTGTCGAGTGGGCGGCAGCCCGGGTTCAAAAAGGCGCGTCAATTCTGGATGAATGAGACAGAATTACGGCGCATTTTACACACATAATCTACAAGGCAACCGGCGGCGATCACCCGTCGGCTGTTTTGTATTTGGGTTTTATTTGATATGATATGAGGTGATTCCTTGGAGACTACCAGAAAACACAAGTTTATTTCCGCGCTTTCAGCCGCGTTTCCGCATACGCTACCCGTACTCGCAGGATTTCTCGTGTTGGGCATCGCATATGGCATGCTGATGCTGGAAAAAGGTTACGGCCCGAAGTGGTCCGTTCTCATGAGCGCGGTTGCTTTCTGCGGGAGTATGCAGTTTGTCGCCATCACGCTGCTCACGACGGCGTTTCATCCGCTGGAAGCTTTGATTCTGAGCCTGCTCGTGAATGCAAGACATCTTTTTTACGGGTTATCCATGCTGGATAAGTATAAGGGATTTGGCAAAATAAAAGGATTCTTGATCTATACGCTTTGCGACGAAACGTTTTCCATCGTCTCCTCTGCAGCGCCGCCGGAGGGGATTGAGCCGAAGTATTTCTACCTGAGTATTTCGCTGCTGGATTATCTCTACT
>JAQVML010000145.1 GCA_028703645.1 Eubacteriales bacterium | reverse complement strand
CAAGAACGGCACGGATATCATCGGTAACCGCACGCGCGTCAAGGTCGTGAAAAACAAAGTCGCTCCTCCGTTTAAATTCGCGGAGTTCGACATGCTCTATGGCGAGGGCATCTCCAAGGAAGGGGCCATCCTCGACCTTGCGGTGGAGAAAAAGCTCATTCAAAAGAGCGGAGCCTGGTATAACTACGGCGATATGCGCATCGGGCAAGGGCGCGACAACACGCGCGTCTTCCTCAAGGATAATCCCGAACTCACGCAAAAGCTCGAAAAGCAGCTTCGTGTGATGTTTGAGGATGAGCGCAAGCAGGCGGCAGTCGATCAGGAAGCAAAACGGAAGGCAAACCAGAATGTCATGGCGGCGGCAGAGGCCGCGCATGCAGCCGCTTCGAAGTCGGCGCCGGTTGTCAAGGCCGCTCCGGCATCCGCTAAGAAGCCGATCGATCCTAATTTAGAGTAACATCTCTCAATTAGTAAATACTCAAACATAAGAAACAGCCGTACGAAATTTCGTACGGCTGTTTTGGAATCGATGCAATCGAAAGAAGCACGCCAAGTCAGCGCGAAGAGTAAAACGACATATCCGTTCCAAGGTCCCGAACCACAACATCGTTGCTGGCCCGTGCAATCAAAAAACCGACATAGAAATCCCCCGCCGCGCCGGAGAGATTGACGACTTGCAGCAGATATAAATACCAAAATGCGGTCTCGTAAAACGCGACCGTAAGCACCGCAATCACGAGTCCGAGTATGACGACGGGCGCAAAGGCGATGGTGAGATATTGCTTTCTGCTAAAAAGCGCTTCACTTCCCGCGTATGCATAAAGCCCGGTAAAGCCATAATGCGGCTTCTTGCCGGAGAACGCCTTCATGAAGACCCCGTGGATCAACTCGTGAAAGATCATATACGCGATGACCCCGATCATCCAAAACGCCATGTTGAATATGGTGTGGGTACCGATCTTTATCTCGATAAAAGGCGGACAAAACACAAAGCCAAGCACCATAAGCGCGCCGGTGATCAAGAGCGCAAGCAGGTTCACAATCACCGCCTCTTTGCGGTTTCGCATGAGGTCAACGCGGCGCACCTCGCGATAGCCGTTTGGCAACGTTGTCATTCTGCCTCCGTTTTCTTCTCCGGGTTGCGCCAATAGCGGCTTCCGTCACGCATGCGCATGAGCCACCCGCTCTCAATCATACCGCGCCGCAGGATAAACAAATCCCCGAACGTGTGCCAGGTCGAGAGAATCGCGTTCACCTCATGCTCGGTATAATCTCGCCCTAACTCAAACTTCTCCGCAAGATACGCAAACACCTCTTCGCGCGGTGCCTGTTTTGCGGGCCAAAGCTTCACCCTGCCTTCGTTGTCTAAAAATCGTTCTACTCCCTGCGCCATTGCGCTGCCTCCTATGTATCGCGAAGATCGTCCCATCTCCGCTTCATTTCGCTGATGAGTTGCTTGTGGATGCAAGCTTTTTCCCTGCGTCACCTATGTTCTCACAGTTTTTCACAAAATTCAACCGCTGCAATCGGAAAACTTCTCTACGCTGCGTCGAATCATTCCGATTTGGTGCGTTCAATTCAACCGCCGTTCGCCGAATTCGTGTTCTCGAATCCGCATATCCTATGATATACTATTGGTGTGTGATGATTCTTTTTCAGCAACACAGCATACGATTGGAGGAACTGTATTATGAAACTGCTTTTTGCCATCGTACAAAACGACGATCAAAAGTCTCTCACCTACGCGTTGATTGAGAAGAACATCAGCGTAACGCGCATTGCCAGCACGGGAGGATTTCTGCGCGGCGGCAACACAACGCTCATGATCGGTGTGGAGCCGAATCGGCTCGACGAAACGCTCGCCATCATCAGCGAACACTCGCGCCGCAGAACCGTGGTCACCGTGCCGGCCTCCGGCATTCCGCATAACATCGACAGCGCCGCTATGCCGATGAGCGTCACAGTAGGCGGAGCGACCGTGTTCGAGCTGGATGTCGCACAGACATATAAGTATTAGTCGTTTCGCTCCTTCCCTTTACGGAGTGAACGAATGCTTGACGCAAAGAATGAAACAGAACTGAGAAGCCAACGTTGCAACAACACGATGCAAAGGAATTGAATCCAGCTGCCGTAAAGCCAATCTTTACTTCTACCGCGCTGCGGCAGCTGATTATCCCGCTCATATTGGAGCAGTTGCTCGCAATGACGGTGGGTCTCGCCGCGGTCGTCATGATCACGAAAGTGGGCGATGCCGCGGTCTCCGGCGTTTCGCTTGTCGATTCTCTCAACGTGCTCATCATCAGCATTCTCTCCGCGCTCTGCACCGGCGGCGCCGTCGTCTGCGCGCAATATATCGGACGACAAGAGGTCGAGTGCGCGCGAACTTCCGCGCGCCAGCTGGTCTATATTTCGTTGTTGTTTTCCGTTGCGGTCGGCGCGGTGTTGCTCTGCGCCCCGCGCTTTTTTATTCACTTAATATTCGGTACGCTGGACGAAACCGTAGCCGAGAGCGCGAGGATCTATCTGCTGTTCAGCGCAATCTCGTTTCCGTTTCTCGCGCTCTATAACGCCTGCGCCGCGCTCTTTCGCGCGATGGGCAACTCCCGAATTTCGCTCTATGTTTCGCTGGTCATGAACATCGTCAATATCTCCATCAACGCGCTGTTGATCTACGGGCTCAAAATCGGCGTGTTGGGTGCGGGCATCGCGACGGCAACCGCGCGCGCAGTCGCCGCGGTGTTGATGCTGCTATTGATCCGCAGCAAAAGCAATCCAATCTATGTGCGCCATCTGTTGCCCATCCGCTTCGAGAAAAACATGGTGCAGAGCATCCTTTCCATCGGCATCCCGAACGGTTTGGAAAACGGCATGTTCAACTTCGGTAAACTGCTCGTGCAAACGCTGGTCGCGTGGCTCGGCACCTCTGCCATCGCGGCGAACGCCATCATTGGCAGCATTTTTAACATCGCGGTCGTGCCCGGCATGGGAATGAGTCTCGCTGTGCTGACCGTCGTTGGGCAATGCATCGGCGCGGGCGACTATCAGCAAGCGATTTCGTATACCAAAAAACTCATGGTGATCACTTATTTGACGATGATGGCCGTCAATATTCCGATTTTTATCTTTTCCGGCCCGATTGTCCGGTGGTTTTCACTCAGCCCCGATGCGGAAGCAATCACCCTGCGTGTGCTGCCAGTCATCGCGGTCTCTTGTTGTATCATCTGGCCATATTCGTTCGCCTTCCCAAATGCGCTTCGTGCGGCGGGAGACGCGCGCTTTACCATGGTCGTCTCCACGTGCAGCATGTGGGCCGTACGATTTGGGCTGAGCTATCTACTGATCAAACAATTCCACTTCGGCCTCGAAGGCGTTTGGTATAGTATGATCGTGGACTGGATCGTCCGCTGTGTCTTCTTCTTTTTCCGCTATCGAGGCGAACGATGGAAGACGAAAACCGTTCTTCGCTAATCGATTCCGACTATGTCCGTTCTGTTTGAAAGGAGTTCGCGTTGGTAGAGCTGTTTGCAGCCGATATCAATCAAATCGCGCCGCGCGCGCAGTATTTGATCAGTTTGCTTGATGAGGAGCGTCAGGCGCGTGTGCGCGCCTTTGGCGAGTCGCATAGCGCGCTCCTAACACTGGCAGCCGGGTTGCTTTTATATGATATCTTTGGCGAGCGTACCAAAACCACGCATTTTGAGCGCGGCAAGCGCGGCAAACCTCACCTGCCTGACAATGCACCGTTTAACATCTCCCACGCGGGTGATTTTGCGGTGCTGGCGCTCTCGCAGCAGCCGGTCGGGGTCGATTTGGAGCGCATTCGCCCGCTCGATTGGCAGAGAATCGCGCTTCGCTTCTTTCATCCGCAGGAGCGCGCATACCTGGCGCAGTCCAGCGAGCCGGAGAACGACTTTTTTCGCATCTGGACGCTGAAGGAGAGCTATTTAAAAGCCGAGGGTACGGGTTTTTCCGTCTCACCCGCCAGCTTTGCCGTGCTCCCGGTTGGCACGCAGTCCGCGCGGTTCTTTGGCGAAACCGCGTTTCGCTTCACGCGGCTTACCGCGTTTCCCGGCTATTGCCTCAGCGTTTGCTCGCTGGAAGAGGATGTTTCCCAGCAAGTCGTGATGAAGCAGTTCTAATTTTTGTGCTCGTAACATCCTCCGTCTTCCGCACTCCGAACACCAAAAAATGCAACATGCCGCCCTGTCACGGACGGCATGTTTTTTGGTACTTGCTTGTTACTCAGCCGCGATCGCCTGCTGTTTGATCCGCTCAATCCAGCTTTCTCCAACTCCGAGAATCAGCGCATCCACGTCGACCGACGCCGCCGAAAGCAGCGCATATGCGGGCGTAGAGAGCTTCTCAATCGTCTTGTCGAGAAGCTTCTGGCGTAGTTGCGCAATCTCCTGCTGCGTCAGTTTGCCATCCTGATTTGCGGCCTTGAGGTCACTCACAAGCGTCTGCTGCAGCTCTCCTACGGTGATCTTCGCCGCGCGAGTCAGTTCCTTCTGCGCGTCGTTGATGTTCTTGAGATTTGCGTTCTTCCCAAGTTGAAGCGTCAGGTACGTGCCGAACACGCCGATGAGTGTGATGAGCAGCGTTGCCACAACCTGTAAGCCGTAGTTCAATAAAAGATCCATCTTGGTTTTCTCCTTTTCAATTCTTCTTGTTCATTCTCTTGGTCAATCTCTTGGTCAATTTTTCTTGTTATGTCTCTTCCATCACGCGGATTCGCGCCTCGTGATCGCTGATCTGAACCGATTGTTCCCGTGCGTGGTCCCAAATGCGCTCGTGCGCAACCCGGTTCCCCGCCGTCAGACATTCAATGTTCTTCTCGAGCTGTTCCATCGCCGTCGTCAGTTTGCCAATGGCGAGCGTCAGCTTGATCATCGGGGTCACGACCGCGGCAAAGAGTGCAACCAGCGTGGCAATCACGCCAACAATGTCCCATTCCTGCATGTGCTTCTCCTAGTACCAACTTGGTCGCAGAAAACTGGTCCATGCGCCAAATCGGTCGGTCGTGTGTTTCACAAAGTTCCAGCCGCGCCTGCGCGTCAGCTTTGTGATCTGGCAGCCGTATGCTCCG
>JAQVML010000144.1 GCA_028703645.1 Eubacteriales bacterium | reverse complement strand
ACATAGCTGATCTCCTTCATCTTCAGGCTGCCTTCCATGCTGATCGCATAGTCGAGCCCGCGACCGATGAAGAAAATGTCTTTTGCGTTGGCAAACTTCGCGGCAAACCACTGTATCCGTTCTTTGTCGGCCAGCACGTGCTCCATCTTCTCCGGCAAAGTCAGCAGTTCATCCAGTAATTCGGAGAGTTTCTCTTGCGAGATTTGATCGTGTATCGATGCCAGCTTCAGCGCAACCACATAACTTGCTGCAAGCTGCGCGCTGTATGCCTTCGTCGTCGCAACCGCGATTTCGGGGCCCGCGAATGTGTAAAACACATGATCCGCTTCACGCGCGATGGAAGAGCCAACGACGTTGACGATCGCAAGTGTTTTGGCACCCAGATTCTTTGCTTCACGCAGCGCGGCAAGGCTATCCGCCGTCTCTCCCGATTGGCTGATTACAATCACGAGATGGCGCTCATCCAGAATCGGTTTGCGATAGCGGAACTCAGAAGCCAACTCCACCCGAACGGGTATTTTCGCGAAATCTTCTATTACATATTGCGCGACGAGCCCTGCATGATATGCAGACCCGCACGCGATGATGTCGATGTTGGTAAACTGCCTAAGCGCGTCGTCCGAAAGCCCGATTGGCGTAAAATCGATCTCATGATTTCGAATCGCGCTATTCAGCGTCTCTTTCACCGCCTTTGGCTCCTCGTGAATCTCCTTCATCATGAAATGCTCGTAGCCGCCCTTATCCGCTGCCTGAGCATCCCACTCGATGTGCGTAATCTGCTTTTCAATCGGTTCCTGATCGACGTTGTAAAACGAAACCTGCCCCGATTTCAGGCACGCAATCTCCATGTTTCCGATATAATAAACGTCTCTTGTATATTTCAAAATAGCAGGCACGTCCGATGCAAGATAGCTCTCTTCGCCGGTGATGCCCAGTATCAGCGGGCTGTCCTTTCGCGCCGCATAAATCTCACCCGGGTGATCCTGAAACAGAATCGCAAACGCATAGGATCCTAGTATGCGCAGCATCGCGCGCGAAATCGCTGTGATCGGCGATCCGCCCTCTTTTTTGTAGTAATAGTCGATCAGTTTTACCGCAACTTCCGTATCGGTTTTCGAATAAAACGAATAGCCTTTTTTGATCAGCTTTTCGCGTAATTCCTGATAGTTTTCAATGATTCCATTGTGTGCGCAAACGACCGCGTGGTCGTCGCTGCAATGCGGATGCGCGTTTTCAACCGAAGGTTCTCCGTGCGTTGCCCAGCGCGTATGTCCTATCCCGCAGGTTCCCTGCAAGCACTTGCCTTCATTCGTCATTTCGTAGAGCTCTTTTAAACGCCCTTTCGCTTTGACGATTTCAATCTCGCCGCTGCCATCGCGAACCGCGAGCCCCGCAGAATCATAGCCTCTATACTCCAACTTGGAGAGCCCTTCCAGCAGCAAAGGCGCCGCTTGATGGGCCCCACAGTATCCAACAATTCCACACATATCTCTACTCCTAACACGATCCTTGTCAGTATTACTACTTAGGAGGATCGTTTTGGTTCAAATTTCATTGTTTTTCGGTTTCACTTGTAAAATTTCGGGTAAAAGTACACAAAAAAAAGCGACGAACCATCGTTTGTCGCCTGAAAAACAAGCAGATTTGAAACAGCTTCCTTCATTCGAAGTAAAAATCATACTTGCTTCGGCATCCATGACGTTGCATTCACAGTTTGCCAACCCGTGTCTGCCCGATATCCAGCCGTTGGTTGAGATGATTGATATGGAAAGCAGTAGCTAACGATTCTATTTCACACAAATCATACGAAAGCGAAGCATCCACTCGGACCCGATTCGTCTCTTTTTATCATTTGCGCGCGTATTTCACATCTTGAGAAACCATTCCATCGGTTGCTGATTTCCCGTCAGACGATCGGCGCTTTCCTTACCGTAGATCTCTTCCAACAGATCATATGTCCTTTGGAGCATACTGGCTCTGCGCCGTGTATCATGCGCGTCCGATGCGACAAAATCGATCGTTCCGTTTTGAATCGCGCGTTTGATGGCTCTGTTGGTGAAAAAATCACGCTTTTTCAAGATACTATCCGCATTGACCTGAAAAAACACATCGTACTCTTTTTTCAGATATTCCAGTCGTTTTTGCGCATGCATCAAACAAGCATAGCGCTCAACGTGTGCAAGTATCGGCAGATGGCCTGTTCGTAGTATGTTTAAAACGGCATTCTCGATCTCCGGAAACGTCACCTTGAACGGGAATTCGACCAATATTTTATTTGATCCTGCCATCGTTGGCAGCAAGCGCTCGGACAAGTATCTCTGCAAGTGGTACGTGTACATGATCTCCGAGCCGAGATAGAGCTCTAAATCGAGTCCGTATGCAAGCGAAAACGCCCGTGCTTCTTCCATTTGCCTGTTTAGTTTATCGAGTGAGATTGGCGTCAATCCGGGCGTGATATGCGGTGTTGCAATGATGATCTTTGCGCCATCTTGATGCGCCTTTACCAGCATTTGCTGCATTTCCAGTTTTGTCGACGCACCGTCATCCACCCCGTACAGAAAATGATGATGCAAATCAAAGAAAGCACTCATGAAGCGATTAGCCCTTATTTCCGCCCTCAGATTTCACATATTGTGAGTAATAGCCCTTGTAATAACCGCGTCCTTGATAGTTCTTGCTATTATAAACCTTCAGCGGAACGTTGTTGATCGCGACGCCCAATACATCACAACCGGTCTTTTCGATCTGATGTCGCGCATCCAGCAAGTCTTTCCTTCTAACCACATTATAGGTTGCAGCAAGCAACGCGCCGTCGCAGGATTTTGCAATCTCCAGCGCATCGACGATCATGCCAACAGGAGGCGCGTCTACGATGATATAATCCACATTTGGCGAGATCTGATCCAGCAGCATCGAAAATCTGGGCGAGTTTAAAAGCGCCAACGAGTTGTTGACGGCATACCCCACGGGTACATAAAAAGCACGACGGAGGTCGGTGGTATAGACCACATCCTCCAGTTCACACTTTTTGGCTAGATAGTGCGATATTCCAAGCTTTTCCTTGTCCTGATACTGCAGGCGAAAGGTTGCGTCAATCGTCGATCTGCGTAAATCCGCGTCTACCAGCACCACGCGCTTGCCGAGTTCAGAGAGCGTGCGCAGAATCTGCATGGAAAGAAACGTCTTTCCCTCGGAGCTCATGACGCTGGTCACCATGATTTTTTTATATTTCGCTCCGGTGAACGTCAGATTGGTACAGAGCGTGTTGATTGCCTCTGTGCCTGCATAACCTAATTCCGGAAATTTTCTGATCGAAAGTGTTTTCACTCTTCCAGTTTGCCTTTCTGCGCTACTTTTCTGTCGTTCAGCTCAATCTTCGGTATGATAGCAAGTACCGATAGACCCGTATACCGAAGCACATCCTCCGAAGACTTAATCTTATCGTCAGAAACAAACTGTATCGTTATCCCTGCGGCTGCCAGCGCCAAGCCTGCAACTAACCCCAGCAGAATATTGCGCGTGATATTCGGCGAAGAGGGGCTTGTCGGCACAAGCGCGGTCGACAAGATGTTTGGTTCTTCCGTTGCCATGGTCTCGGCAATGAACTTGATTGCGACGGAGGCATACTCATTCGCGATCGCGGCTGCTTCCTTCGCCGAAGAAGAGACGGCCGTTATCGTTAGAATTCGGGTATTATTCGGGTTCTCAATCGTCAGCATATTCCTGAGTTGAGAATAGGAATAGTGCAATCCGAGATTCTTGATGACCATTTCATGCACTTCCCAGGTGTTAAATACCTCGATGAAGTCGTTGGCCAGATAGGAGCCAATCTGCAAATCGGACAGATTAATCGCTGAATCATCCGAGTTTAGAACGTATAGTTTTGAGGTTGCCTCGTACATCGGCGTTACAAAATAAAACGTGACGATCGCCGCGACAGCCGCGCCTAAAACACCCATCAGTATGATGAGCTTGATATGATCCAGAAAACTGAGAAACAGCTCTTTTAGGTCAATTTCCGTTTCTTCGTTATCGTGCGCATAGTGATTCGCTGTTTGATTGACCGAAGAGGTCTTCTCCGATCCTGCGCCGTAAGTCATCCATGCCTCCACATAATTAGGCCAGTGTATTGCGAAACCGCAACGTTAGATCCGTTGAATCCACTGGCTGGCACATGCGTGCCAAATTTGCAATGTCTCTGCTGCGCTTCTATCAGTTCGACAGAACCGCAAGAATTGCATTATTCCCAACCTTCGTCATGAGATCGGACGGAAACACGATGTGCAAATTGCCGTTCACAACGGTGGTCTGCAGCGCCTGCCAAATCATGGTGCCGTCGCTGCCTTCGTAGCCCACCATCGCGATCACCGTCTTGTCGGCAGCAAACGCGGTCGGGAACTGGAACGTAGCGGTCACGTCACCCATGGTGGCGTCATACTTGCCGATTCCGAGTGCGACATACTCGCTCATCGTCAGCTTTGTCAAATCGGTTCCCGTCGGTAAAAGCGCCGACATTCCCTTTTTCACGTCATCCGAGAAATAATTCGAAATCGTGTTTTTCTTTGCAAGGAAGCTCTTGATTGCCGTAAGCTGTGTTTTTGCAGCTTCAAACAGTGTCGTCTCGACCCCGATCAGCGAGCTGTCAGCATTGCCTGCTTTCGTTTCGACCCCGATAACACGAGTCAAGTCTTCCGTTGTTTTGCTTGGCTGTGCCGCGAGAGCAGAGGTGGATACCGTCAGTATAACGAGTGCCACCACAAGTGCGATCCAATTCTTTTTCATAACTATTCTCCTATATTTTTTACATAGCTTTGTCTCGGAAACGTCCGGATCATAATCTTTATGATAGAACGAGCGCGCCTTTGTTTTCGCCTCATCACCAGCTACTAACTCACTTTTTGATAGAACAGCCGCATCACGAGCGCCTCGAGTGCGGTTTCGTTCGCATGAAACTCTATAAATCCGTCTTCGCCAAGCGTGTATTCCCCTTGCGGGTGCACCATTTCCTGCCGTGTATAGTCTTTGTCTTTCCAAATCTCGTTGATCAGTCTTCCGCTTGCCATGTTCGAGGTGAGATACGGATCCACCTGTT
>JAQVML010000143.1 GCA_028703645.1 Eubacteriales bacterium | reverse complement strand
CCACCAACAATGCCTATTTAACGCAGGGCGACTTGCATGTGGAGCTGCTCGGCCGCGGTATGGCCTGGCTCGACACGGGGTCACCGGAGGGAATGCTGAAAGCAGCCGAGTATGTCGAGGCGGTGCAATCTCGTCAGGGATTCTACATCTCCTGCATCGAAGAGATCGCCTGGCGTCGCGGATTCATCACCACGGAACAGCTCAGAGCGCTTGGAGAAGAGCTGCGCATGACGGAATATGGCCAATACCTGCTGGCGCTTGCGCAGGAGGAAGAAGCATGAATATCCTCGTCACCGGCGGCGCGGGGTTCATCGGCAGTAACTTTGTTCGCTGGCTGAAGAAAAACGCGCCGGAGCACCGCGTCGTCAACGTAGACGCGCTGACTTATGCGGGTAACCTGGAGAACTTGAGCGACATTCCGCAGGACGAGGGATATCGCTTTGTGCGCGCGGATATTCGCGACCGCGCAAAGATGAACGAAATCTTCTTTGAAAACGACATCACCCACGTGGTCAATTTCGCCGCGGAATCTCATGTTGACCGCAGCATCGTCGACCCGGAGCTGTTTTTAAGCACCAACGTGTTGGGCACACAGGCGCTGCTCGACACCGCAAAGCAGCAGTGGAAGCTTGCGCCGGAGGATAAATACAGCCGCGCATTTCGCGAAGGCGTCAAGTTTTTGCAGGTTTCGACCGACGAAGTCTACGGCGCGTTGGGCAAGGAAGGCTTTTTCACCGAGGCAACACCGCTTGCGCCAAACAGCCCGTATTCCGCTGCAAAGGCGAGCGCCGATCTCGTCTGCCGCGCTTATCACGAGACATTCGGCATGCCGCTGAACATTACGCGCTGCTCGAATAACTACGGCCCATATCAATTCCCCGAAAAACTGATTCCGCTCATGATTCACAATTGCATGGAAGGCAAGCCGCTGCCTGTCTATGGCGACGGCATGCAGATTCGCGATTGGCTGCATGTGGACGACCATTGCAGCGCGCTGTATGCGGTGCTCACGCGCGGAGCCGCGGGGGAGGTTTATAACATTGGCGGCAACAATGAGCGCGCAAATCTGGATATTGTGCGGCTCATCATCCGCTCGCTTGGCGCGGGAGATGAGCTGATTTCCTATGTGAAGGATCGACCGGGACACGACCGCCGATACGCAATTGATAACACAAAGATCACGACACAACTCGGCTGGTCGCCAAGTTATACGTTTGAAGAGGGCATTCAGCAGACGATTGCCTGGTATCAGAATCACATGGAATGGTTAGAGCACGTGCTTTCCGGCGCATATGCGGACTATTACGAGCGGATGTACGCGCCGTTTTTTCAATAAATAATAGACAATAACAAAAACAGCAAATAACAAACAAGACGATTGCGGTACAAGAAGCCGTCCTGATCACTACGCGATAAAATCAAACAATCCTGACGCAACAAAACCATTGGATCAGTAAAGTCTCTGAAACGGGATTTATGATTGATGCCATTTGATTGGATACGCGTGCTTTCTTTGTGTTTCGAACCGAACGGACGCAAGTAAAGCTAAATGAATAATCGGATGAGCAATAATGAATAATCATTCTGCAATTGATGAATTCTGCTGATTTTTTACTCTGCTACGTGGCCTTAGAATGTGACATTGTACGGATATATTTTCTCGATAATTGTAATATCAGTTTGTTTTTCATCTCGATTGAGCATAAAACGCTTTTCATATGAAAAATTTGTTTGAAATCTGTTACATTTCAAATGATTAGTTGAAATTATCTAACTGGTAGTGTAGTATACAATAAGTGAGCGAATATGAACTGGAGTATACGCAGGCGTGATTCACAATATCGTACCAGAATATATTTCCTGCGTTTTGTTGGCGCTGATCGGCGTCTATATGCTGTTCGATAAAAAATCCAGATCTCAGAAGGAAAAAATCTTTCAATTCAGCGTCGTATTTGCCATCATTGCGAACATCAATAACATTTTTTCGATTTACACGATGGAAAACGCCGCTCGAACCCCCGTGCTGCTCAACGTGACGCTTCATACGTTTTACTATTTTGCGGTCGCCGTGTTGACCACGCTGGTTTCGATCACAACCTATGCCACCATGTTTGAAGGGCGATATGACGAGCCTCGGTTGAAGACCGCGATCGTGATTTCGCTCTCTTCTTTTTTTGCCGAGGTCGCTTTGGTTTTGATCAATCTCGCAACCGGTTGGCTGTTTTATTTTGACGAAAGCAGGATGTATCACGCCGGAGCGTTGAACGCGATCCCGTTGGCGTTTTTGGCAATCGCGATATTCAACATTATCATCTTCGGTATACTGGAACGAAAACGCATGAAAAAATCGTTCCGAATGATTATTATCGTGCTGCCAACGATCTCTGTGATCATTGGACTGGTGCAGTTTCTTTTGCCGGACACCGTACTCACGGGAACGATCATCGGCTTTGCACTGCTGACGCTCTTTATCGCGGGACAGCAGCAGCGCGCGCGGGTGGATGCGCTGACGGAACTCTCCAATCGGGAAGCGTTTTTTAACGACATCAGTTACCTTTGCCAAAAGAAGACGCCGTATTGCATCATCATCATCGGCCTGAAAAACTTTAAACAGGTCAACGGCATACTTGGACAGCGGGCGGGCGATGCGCTGCTCTATTCAGTCGGCTTTTATCTATCGCAACTGGAACCGTGCGCGGTGGCATACCGCACCTCCGGTGTGCAGTTTACGCTGGTGGTAAAGCGGATGGATCTATACGAATATGAAGCATTGTTCCAGTCCGTCATCAAGCGGTTTTCGCAGCCATGGAAGACGGATGTGTGCTGCGCGGAACTGCGCGCGGTGTTTGCGGACGTCCATAGTCCGGAGCATGCCGTTGGCGTGGACGAGGTGATCGCGTCGCTGGAATACGCGACAAGACTGGCAAAAGAAGACCCAACCGGCAAACCGGTTCGTTTCTCCGACCAATTGAAGAACCAGTTTGCCCGCAGGAATTATGTGATTTCGCAGATGGAAAAAGCCCTTCAGCAGGACTTATTCTTTCTCAATATTCAGCCGGTCTATGATATTAAAAAGCAGCGTTTTACGGGCGGAGAGGTGCTGCTTCGCTTAAATGAAGACAATGGCATGCCGATTTCGCCGGGTGAGTTTATCCCAATCGCAATTGAAACGGGAATCGCAACCAAACTCGGCTTGATGGTCATGGAAAAAACATGCCGCTTTCTGCATGCAAATCAGGATATTGACATCGGCTGGCTTTCGATCAACATCTCGTCTCAGCAGGATGAGTTTGACGAGACCGTTCATCATCTGGAGATGCTGCTGGAGCAATACGACATCGAATCGGAGCGGATTAAGCTCGAGATCACCGAGATGGTGCTGTTGGAAGATTTGGAACGCGCGCATGCCACGATGGATGAACTCAATCTCCGCGGAATCGGCGTGTACCTGGACGACTTTGGAACGGGGTATAGCAATCTGGTCAACGTGATGACGCTGCCGTTTGAGTGCGTCAAGATTGACAAAGGGTTCATTCGCAATGTCGCGACGCACCCCCAATCGTTTGGCATGCTTCGAACCGTGGTGCAGGGATTGCGCAGCATGAACGTGATCGCGCTTGCCGAAGGAGTGGAGACCGAGGAGCAGGACAACATCGTGCGCGAGCTGGGAATCGACCGCATTCAGGGATACTATTATGCGCGACCGATGGCGACGGAAGAGTTCGCCTGGCTGATCAGCGAGAGCTGCCCGATTTATCCCATCCAAACAGAATAAGAAGAACGAAAAATTTGATTGTTGCATGCAAAACGCCGCGAGAAAACTCTCGCGGCGTTTGTTTCATTCGGTTGTGCATACAAGGAGTAAGGATTCCGGTCGAGGACGGCTTATTTTTCCATGATCTCGGCAAAAAGCTGCGCTTTGAGTTCAAGCACGGCGGGGAGCGCCTCCGCAACGGGAATCTGTTTTTTGATTCGCTTGTCGCGCGTGGTGAGCTCGATCATGCCGCTCGCGAGGTTTCTCGGGCTGACGGTCAGGCGAATCGGGGCACCGATGAGGTCGGCTTCCGAAAAGACCACACCCGCGCTGACGGGGCGATCGTCGATCATCGTCTCCACGCCTGCTTTTTGCAGCGCGGCATAAAGTTCTTCGCCAACGCGCTTTGGCTCTTCCTGATCGGCGCGAAGCACGCAGATTTGCGCTTCCCAGGGCGCGATGCTGATCGGCCAGATGGGGCCGTAATCATCGTGACTCTCTTCGCAGACGCTGGCGGCGAGGCGACCCACGCCGATGCCGTAGCAACCCATGATGGGGTATTGCAGCGCGCCGTTCTCATCGAGATACTGCATGTTCATGCTCTTGGTGTATTTATCTCCCAATTGGAAGATGTTGCCGACCTCGATGCCGTTGCTGATGGCTAGCTGCGGTTTTCCGCAGACGGGGCAAATGCCGCCGGGAATCGCGCGGGCAACGTCCACATACGAGACCTTGCCATAGTCGCGCTCAATGTTGAAGCCGGTGTAGTGGTAATCCTGCTGGTTTGCGCCGCAGACGAGCGCGCCGATGCCTTCCAGCGAGCGATCAAACAGCACGGTGATTTTTTTCGTATCGAGCCCCTTGGGGCCGATGAAGCCCGCGACGATGCCGCTCTCCGGCGTGATGATGGCGGGGTGAATCTCTGCGCCGACGGTGTTGCGCAGCTTGGTTTCGTGTACCTCGAGGTCTCCGCGCACAAATGCGATGACGTAGCTATCGTCCGTGTTGCGCTGGTAGACAACGGCTTTGCAGGTCGCGTTGTGCGGCTTATGCAGATAGCCCGCGACTTCCTCGATGGTCGCCATCTCCGGTGTGGGTACGAGGGTGAGCGCTTCGGTTGCGGACAGTGCGGAATTATCCACCACGCTGGCGCAGGCTTCGATGTTTGCCTTGAAATCGCAGTTGTCGCAGAGAACCAGCGTGTCCTCGCCGATGGCGGTGAGCAGCATGAATTCGTGCGACACGCGTCCGCCCATCATGCCGGAGTCGGAGAGCACGGCGATGACGTTTTTGCAGCCCGCGCGCTGGAAAATGCGCTCATAGGCGACATAGCAACGCTG
>JAQVML010000142.1 GCA_028703645.1 Eubacteriales bacterium | reverse complement strand
CCATCCTGATACATGACCTCGTAGCTGCTTCCGTCCGCCATAAAGGGGTCAATCGTGCAATAGTGATCGTCGTACACCGCGTTGACGGCGATCAACCGAACCGCGTCTTTGCCGAAAAGTCCGGTGAAGAGCTCATCCGTCGCATTTATATACTCCTGACCGCCCATCTTCTCATATGGGATGCTGGTCAAGCCCAGCTGTTTGCCGAGGTTGCCGTTTCCGCTTAGATTGAGCATACGCCCGGTCTGACTCGTCAGATCAAAGCTGATCCATCCGTCCTCGATGTGCCAGTAGTTCTCCCGCGCGCCGGAGTAATCCAAATAAAACGTCGCTTTGGGCTCCTCCGGTTGTTCGTATTTTGCGAGATCCTTCCGGCCCGCAAGCGAAATGAGCTTGTTGTAAAACTCAACCGCCTGCGCCTCGGTCATATCGTTCGCACCCGGCGTTCCCTTTCGGAAATCCTGCGGATGGAGGAGCTTTGTTGTGCTATCCGTCCGCTGCAGATCGGCGCGCCAGAAGACACCCTCCTCCGCGCAGTCGGCGTCAGGGTAGACGCAGAGGGTCGTCGGCGTCAGGTTTTGATCGCCAAACACGCTGATTGCGCAATAGAGATCATCGCTGAGCGCAGCACGAGTGATCGCGGTAAAGTGCCAGCCCGCTGTCCCATTGCCATAGCCGCTTCCGCCGATGTTCTCGGAGTTGTAGACTGTTTTATTGAGAATTTCGGCGACCCGATCGACAGCAGTCGTCGTATCCATGTTACGAATATCACTCTTCGTATCCTTTTGTAAGGAGGGATGCATCGCTTCGCCCGGCTCGTTTAAGCAGTCCGCAGAAAGAAACCGGAGGGTCTCCGCCTCCACCGCGCCGGAGAGCACGCCGTCCTTGGAGTCAAAGCGCCAGATATCCGCACGAAAGTCGGTCGAATCGTCATAATACGTTGTCGTTAGATCATTCGGCGTATAGTTTTTCGTAAAGACCGCGTTCGCAATCTTCAGGAACTGATAGGCCGCCGTGAGACGATCCGCGTCGTCCGGATTTTTCCGAATCGTCCAGGTTCCAAGTTCGGGATTTAAGTAGTTTTCCATGCGCGGTACATGATAGACCCGCACGGATTCGAAGGCGCGCTTCAGCTTGTTCATCGCCATCTCTTTGGTGGGCCCAGCGGAGGAGTCCGCCGGTGCTTCCGCCATTACGTTCCCACCGGAGACAAGCGCGTCTCCGCTGGAAACCATCGCGTTCCCGCCGGAAACCATCTCGTCCTCACCCGTAGCCATCGCATTCCCGCCCGAAACGGCGTTGGAATTGCTCACGCTTGCCTGCCCGGGTTGGCACGCCGTTGTAAACGCGGCAACCGCGAGCGAGCAAGCCAGAATCACCGAAAGAAGAATGACTCCCTTCGTGCTTTTTTTGCGCGCAAACACGCCGCGCACGCGCCGCTCCATGGCGCGCTTATCGGTAGTCAGCGCCATGCCGAGGGTAAGAAGGTGATCTGTATTCATCCGCATTTCTCTATTTCCTACCTTTCGATTTTGTCTGAATCAATCTTTTTGTTCCAACGTCATCGTCTTTCGCTGCAGCGAAAACGGACTTGTTTCCTCGCCCAACGCGAGCAGTAAGTTCACATAACTCAGCTTTCTCTCGCGATCAAATCGCGCAACCACCATAGAATCGCAGGCGGTCTCCATATCCAGCCGCATCAGATACAGCAGCGCCCAGGCAACCGGGTGAAACCAGTAGACCGCGCGCAACAGCAACAGCAGCAGGCACACGAGATAATCTTTTCGCTTATAGTGCATGAGTTCGTGCGCCATGGCAAACGCCATGCTCTCCGCGTTTGCCGCAAAGATCAGCCGATCCGGCAGCAGTAGGCGCGGAGACGGCTCCACCGTCAGCGCGGGACTTTTGATATCCGGCATCAGCAGCAGCGGCACGCGTCCGCGAATTCGCATCTCCTGCTTGATCTGCTCGTAGAGCGTGCCCGTCTTCTCGCCCGGCTCGCAGCCGAGGCGGCGAAGGCGCAGACGCAACTGAATCATGAGCACCACACTTACACCGAGCATCAACGTAAATCCTGCCGCCCAGACGATCAAAAGCCACTGCTGCCAACTGATTCGCATCGCCGTTTTCATCATCGGCGGCTTTTCCGCTTCGTTCGGCTGCGGTTGCGTGGGCGCGGTGCCTCCGCCCAAGCGCGGCGCTTCTGTCTGCGGCAAACCGTCCGTCCCCACCGGGTTCTGCACGGCTGGCATCGCGCTTGTCGCGGTTGGCGCGAACGATGGCGCAAGCGTGAACAGATGCAGCCCGCTTTCAAACGTGACCGGAATGCAGAGTCTCAGCACAACGAGAAACCAGAGCGCATACTTGAGCTGCGGCGAAAGCATTTTGGAAAATATGCTTCGAAACAGCCAAACGATCAGAAAAATTGCCGTGCTGTAGACGAGGATCTCCAATAGCCGTGTGAGAATGGTTTGTTCCATGGTTCCTCCCCAAAGGTGAAGTGCGGGCATGCATACGCAGGTTTGGCAGCGTGTTTGATTGGGCTACTCCTCGTCTTCGTGCGCCAGCTGTTCGGCAAGAAGGCGCAGTTCCTGTTTCTCCTCGCGCGTCAGCTGCCCTTGCTGCGCCATGTGTACCATGATGCTCGACACCGAGCCGAAATAACTGCGCCGTGAGATCAGGCTTTCCGCCTCGCAGGAGAGCGCCTCGTCCCGCGTAATCGCGGGGCTGTAACGATTGCTGCTCTTTTGACGCTGCGCCGTGATCAATCCTTTTTCCAATAAGATTCGCAGAAAGCTATGATAGGTTTTATAATCCCAGGTAACGCTTGGATTTTGCGCCTGTACGCGGGCGATGATGCCCTTTAAGTCCAGCGGGGACTCTTGCCAGAGCGCCTGGAGTATGATCCATTCCGATTCTTTCAGTCTTGCATCCATTTGTCTTCCTCCACGATTGTGTTGTTTCATATCTCGCGCGATCGACTGCTCTGCCGGTTTACGAGGGATGAGCGCTCTTGTCCCCTCGTCATTCTTAAAACTTTAAGAATTGTTTTCTCAAAGATATAAGAACGCTGTCTATTTGTCAATACACGCGCTGCAGTGTTCACAATTCCGTTTCAAACGGTTCTTGTCGGTTTCACAACCGAAAATCCCGATAAAAAAGCCCTTCCCCCGCGAACCAACTCCGTCCGCAGTTTGGAAAGGGCATTTTGAGTAAAAAGAGATGGTAGCGAACGGGCGGGAGCATGTTGCGCAGCCGAACCATTTGTTGAGAAAATTCGCGTAAGCGCGGCATCCAAGCGTAACAAAGGGGTCCCGCCTTTGTGTATAAACTCGGATGCCGCAGCTCACGACGCGTATCGCCGCCGATGACCCATTCCGTAAATGGGATCAGCTGTTTTTGCCCCTGAGGAGAGAGCTCTCAGCGTGATCAAAAATAGCCGGTCGGCGAATTCGACTGGCGACCTTGCGGACCGCTTCCCGACGAGTGAACCAACGTTCTTTGGAGAATGTACCAGATTCGCCATTAAAACAGCGGTTCTCGGGAAACCGTTCTGCCTATTAGACGGTTCAGACGACCGTTTTGTGACACGTCAAATTATGAACTTTCTGTGAACGAGTCCGCAAAAATCGCCCTTGGTGGTGATAACAGCCTTTGCAGCGCTATCCCACATGAAATGTTTGTGCTATTCTTTTTAGGAATGATTCTTTTTCGGGGAAAGAGAGGCGCATGAGAATGGAACACACGCCTACGCAGATTCGAATTCACGAAATTGGGAATTATGTCCTGCGGCAATACTTGCTCGAAACGCCGCTGGGCTGGATCGCGATCGATTCCGGCTATGCGGGCGGTTTTGCGGCATATCGCAAGCGAGTTCCGCTAAACGAAGTGAAGTATGTCTTTTTGACCCATGCGCACAACGACCACGCGGGATTTCTAGGCGAATTGTTGGCTGAAAGCGGCTCAACGCTCGTTGTCAATCAAGCGAGTTTGCCGCGCCTCGCCTCCGGCAAAGACGCCATGCCGGAAGGGACGGGCTTTACCTCGCGCTTTGGCGTTGCGCTGAGCGCAATGATGCAGCACTCCTCGTTTCCGCCCGTGCTCCCGCGGGAAGGCGATTTCGTACTCACGAGCGAGCAGGATCAGCCGTTTCTCGCGATGGGGTTACCCCTCCGCATCGTTTGGCTGCCGGGTCACACGGCGGACTCGATCGGGCTCTATCTTGAGGACTCGCGGGAGCTGCTCTGCGGAGACGCGGCGGGCAACGCCGTCATCGCGCCCGCACGGCAAGCGATCCTGATTGAGGATGTGCCGGAGTTTGCGAAATCCTGGGACAAGATCATCGCGCTGAACCCAAGCCGCATCTACCCCGGTCACGGAAACGCGTTTTCGCCGGAGGATTTGGCAAGATTTCGAAACAAACTGGATCATCTCAAGCTCTATTCGCCGAAAAAAGGCTAGAAAAACAAACACCGTATCCGATCGCTCGGAGACGGTGTTTTGCAAATTAAACTCGTTTGAAAAGAATTACAAGCTCTTTTGGAAACAAATGCTCTCTTTGACGCCTTCATACGGCGGATAGTTTGGAATGCGCTCGTACCCCGCCGCTTCATAGAGGCGGATCGCCTCCGGCTGGAGTACGCCCGTTTCGAGCACGGCAAACGCATACCCGATTTCGTGCGCCCAAGCTTCCAACTCCGCAAGCACCGCGCGGGCCAGCTTGCGCCCGCGAAACGCTTTTTGCACGAAGATGCGCTTCATCTCGACGGAATCCTGCGAAAAAGGCTTAAAGCATCCACAACCGACGGGCATATCGTCCCAATAGACAACGACGGCGTTCTTGACGTCCTGCGAGTGGTTGTGCGGGCCGAAAAACGCCATCTGCGCGCCGTAGCGCTCGTTTAGCTCCTCGTCCAACTCCGCGATCATTGCAGAAAACGTTTTGTCTTTGCCCGTACAGCGGGTTATGCGCAGCATTCGTTAATGTTCCTCGATGTATTGATCCAGCGACTCATGATAGACGTCGATTCGCGTCTCCTGCGGGTCGGTCGGTTCCCCCAGCACCAAATCCAGCATATGATGCGGTGTTTTGCCGCCGATTG
>JAQVML010000141.1 GCA_028703645.1 Eubacteriales bacterium | reverse complement strand
AACAGGTCCTCGTCCATCGGCTGCACGGTGCGCGCGTTAACAAGCCCCGCGTCAAGCTTTCTGCAAACGGGAATCGCCACGGCAACCATCGTGCCCGTCGCAATCACCGTCTTTTTCGAAATCGGCTCCAATATCTCCCAAACGCCTTTTTCAACCGGCTGCGCGGAGACGGCCTGCATCAGGCTTCCGCGCGGATAGCGCACCGCCGCGGGTTCCCCGCGCGAAATCGCGAGCTCCAGCATATGCACCAGCTCCTGTTGCGTGGCGGGCGAATAGATCGTCATATTCGGCATGGTAGATAAAAACGCCATGTCGTAAACGCCCTGATGCGTCTCCCCGTCGTCTCCAACGAGTCCCGCGCGATCCACCGCCAGCACGACGGGTAGCTTTTGTAGGCAAATGTCGTGCAAGATTTGGTCATAGCCGCGCTGTAAAAACGTAGAATAGATCGCAACCACGGGTTTGATCCCGCAGGACGCCATGCCAGCCGCCATCGTCAGCGCATGCTCCTCTGCTATGCCTACGTCAAAGAAGCGATCGGAAAACCGTCCGGCAAACTCGGTCAATCCGGTACCAATTGGCATCGCGGCCGAGATTGCGACGATATTCGGGTCTTTTTGCGCGAGCGCGATCATCGCGTCTCCAAACACGCTGGAGTTGCTCTTTTTCAGCGCGCTTTCGATGTCCCCTGTGTCGATGGAAAACGGCGCAACGCCGTGAAATTTCTCCGGGTTCCGCTCCGAAAACGCATAGCCTTTGCCTTTTTGCGTAACGCAGTGTACGAGAACCGGCACTTGCAGCTCTTTTGCCCTGCGAAAGATGCGCGTAAGTTCTCCGATATCGTGTCCGTCGATCGGGCCAAGATATAGAAAGCCCATGTCCTCAAACAACCGCTTGGGCATCAAAAAGCTCTTGATCCGGTTTTTGAAATTTTCCATGTGCCGTGAAAGCCAGCGGCCGAAGATTCCGGTGTCCAGCGCGCGAACAAGCCTTCGTTTAAAGCGAACATACCACTCGCTGGAGCGCATGTTGACCAGCATGTGATGCAGCGCGCCAACGTTGGGCGAAATCGACATCTCGTTGTCGTTGAGAATCACGATCAAAGGAACGTCCGCCTGACCCGCGTCGTTGAGCCCTTCAAACGCCAGCCCGCCCGTGAGCGCGCCGTCGCCAACCAGCGCCACGGTAACCCCCGGCTCTCCGCGCAGTTTCTTTGCGCGCGCTATGCCGAGCGCAGCCGAGATCGCGGTTGAGGCATGCCCCGTATTAAAATGGTCGTGTACGCTCTCTTCGCGCTTTGGAAAGCCAGAGAGTCCGTTTTCCTGACGCAGCGTACAAAACGCTTCTCTGCGCCCCGTAATGATCTTGTGCGCGTATGCCTGATGCCCGACGTCGAATATGATTCGATCGATCGGACTGTCAAATGCGCGATGCATGGCTATGGTCAACTCGACGGCACCGAGGCTGGATGCCAGGTGTCCGCCGCAACGCGCGATGTTTTCAATCATATACTGGCGCATCTGCGCCGCAAGGACGGGCAGTTCGCCTTCTTTTAAGTCCTTAAAGTCCTCAAGTGAATTTACTTTGTCAAGCACCGGATATCGATCCATTCCGTTTTTTCTTCCCGTTTTTTCTTCCCGATTATTCATCCCTGTTTGTTCTGCTTCTCTATTGTATACGATGTTGCAGCAAGGCTACGTTTATCGTTTTTTTTACGATTTCCTCGTCAGCGTATAGCTGATCAGCTCGGCAAAAAACGCGGCGTCTCCGCCCACCGACAAAACAGCCTCGCGTGCCTCCCTCGCATACTGCTTTGCAAACTCCTTTGCGCCGTCGAGACCGTAGATGGTCACAAACGTCGTTTTGCCTTCTTCTGCGTCTTTGCCGACCGACTTACCGAGAACGGACGCCTCGCCTTCAAAGTCGAGTATATCATCCGTGATTTGAAACAGCATGCCATATGCATCCGCAAAGCGGGTCAAAGCCTCGCGCTGCTCCAAACTTGCGCCGGCACAAGCCGCGCCCGCACCGACCGCCGCGCGAAAGAGCGCGCCGGTCTTGTAGTCCTGAAGCTTTCGCAGCAGCGACTCATCTCCGCCGCTGTTGACGTCCAAGCTCTGCCCCATCACCATTTCAAACGCACCTTTGGAGATCACCGTGAGCGCGTCCGGATGCGGACAGAGCGAAAGCGCGTAGAACGCGAGCGAGAGAAGCCCGTCACCCGCGAGGATGGCGTTTGCTTCTCCAAATGCTTTATGATTGCTGGGTTTGCCGCGGCGCATGTCGTCGTTGTCCATCGCTGGCAAATCGTCGTGAATCAGCGAATAGGTGTGAATCATCTCCAGCGCGCAGGCGGCAAGAAGCGCATCCTGTGGCGTTCCGCCACAGAGTTCACAGGCCGCCAAGCAGAGCGCGGGACGAATGCGCTTGCCGCCGGAAAACACGCTGTACGCCATGCTTTCCTGCAAAATTGGCGCGTTTTCACTCTCGCTCAACAGCTCGCCTAGCTTTTGCTCCGTCAATTCGGAATAGCTTGTCAGTCGTTCACTCAGCATCGATATTTCCCTCCGCCGAATCGTTGAGGCGAGTGATGGTCGCCTCGTACGCGTCAAGCTGTCGTTCGCACGATTTCACGAGCGTCATTCCCTCTTCATAGAGGCGAATCATCTCGTCCAGCGAGCCCTCCGCGTTTTCCAGCTTGCTGACAATATCCGAAAGCTTTTGCATGGCTTCTTCAAACTTGATCGACTGCTCCATTCTTTTCCCTCCCAACGTCAGTTCTCGGCCTCAAGACGCACTTGGTCAATCCTAGCTTCCGCCGTGCCATCGCGCATACGAATCGCAACCCGTTCCCCCGTCTGCATCGATGCGACGCCGCCGATTGCGCGCCCGTCTTCGTCGGTCAATATCGCGTATCCCCGCTCCAGCACCGCGGATGGGTCCAGCGCGCACAGTTTCGCCATCGTTTGGCTTAGCTCCGCTCTGGCGTTTGTCACGCGTTCCTTTGCGCCGCGAAATGCAAACTCTCGCACGTGATCCAACGATTGCCGCTCGTTCATCAGTCGGTTTTCGAGTAGGCGAAACGCTCTTGCCGAGGCAAAGAGTTTTACGTTTGCTCGCATTCCTTCCACGCGCGATTGCAGCGCACGGCTCATTCGCCTGCTTTGCAGACGCAAGCCTTCATATACGGCGTCCATCTCCGGCACGGCGAGCTCCGCCGCGGCGGAAGGAGTAGGCGCGCGCAAATCCGCCACAAAATCCGCGATGGTAAAATCCGTCTCGTGCCCAACCGCGCTGATGACAGGTATTTTACTCGAATAAATCGCTTCCGCCACAACCGTCTCGTTAAACGCCCAGAGGTCTTCCATGCTGCCGCCGCCGCGACCGACGATCAGCACATCCGCCGCGTTCTTTTCGTTCATCTGGCGGATGGCTTTGGCAATCTCTTGTGCGGCGCCCGCGCCCTGTACGCGAACGCTCGCGACGACGACCGGCATGCGCGGAAATCTCCGGTTGATGATGTTCAAAACATCCTGCACGGCGGCGCCCGTTCCGCTGGTGACCACGCCGATTTTGCGCGGTAAAAACGGAATTGGCCTCTTGCGCGCTTCGTCAAACCACCCGCGATCTTCCAGCTCTTTTTTTAGCTTGAGAAAGCGCAGATACAGCTCGCCTTCTCCGCTCTTTTTGAGATAGTTGGCGTAGAGTTGGAACGAGCCGTCCTTTTCATAGAGCGAGGCTTTGCCGTAGAGGAGCACCTGCATGCCATCCTGCGGCTGAAAATTGAGGCGAATCGCCTGCTGGCGAAACATCACACAGCGCACAAGCGCATTTTCATCCTTGAGCGAGAAATACAGGTGCCCGGACGAGTGCCGCTTAAGGCCGCTGATCTCGCCGCTGACCCGTAGATCGCAAAGATTCGGATCGTTGGAGAGCACGAGCGAGACGTATTCGTTGAGTTCGCTCACGCGAAATACCGGCGTTAACGCCTGCTCCATCCCGCTCACCTCCCGCTATCAATCGTTATCAACTCTATCGTTTCAAAACGCAAATTGCGTCACTTTTCAAAATAATCTCGCGCCAAAAGCGCGGTGCCGACCGCGTTGTCGGAAGAAAGCCCGTTTTTTGCGTAATACAGCTCGGCATTCAGCCGCTGTTGCAGCAACTCCCGCAACAGCAAGCTGCCGGAGACGCCGCCGGAGAGCAGCGCGGTTTTGCACCCTGTCTCCGCAAACGCATGGGTCAGCAGCTTCGAAAACGTACGCGCCATGCAGTCATACACCGCAAACGCGACGGCTTCTTTCCCTGCTCCGCTTTCGATCCATCGCTGGCACTGGCTCTCCTGACCGGAGAACGAACAGTTGAGCGCCTTGACGCTTGCTGGCAGCTTGATGGTGCGATCCATCGCCACTCGCGCGAGCGCTTCCAGCGCAACGCCGCTGGGAAACGGCAACCCGAATCGAACGCCGACGCGATCGACAAACTGTCCCGCGTGGAGATCGTCACAACCACCGATGCGCTCGATGGTTTTGATTTTCCCCTGTTCGCGGTGAACCAGCAGCAAATCCGTCGTGCCTCCCGAAAGGTGCATCGCAAGAAACGGCGCGTCCGAAAATCGCTCCTCCTGCCCCAGCATCGCCGCGCGCACATGCCCCGCCTGATGCGTGGTTTCAAAAAGTGACACGCCAAGCGAAGATGCGATAGAGGTTGCGGCGAGTTTCCCCGCGAGAAACACGGGCATATACGATTGCTCCGCCGCCGTCGGTTTTGCGCTCACAGCAACCGCGGCAATCTGCGCGCGGTCGATTTCGCCCAGCATGGCGGTAACCAGCGGCGGCAGGTTTCGCACATGTTGAAACACCGCGTCGCTCTGCCTTAATCCGCGCTCTCCCAACGGGACAGAAAGCATCGTTCTCCGTTCGAAAACGATGCCTTCGTTTGATACACAAGATACGGACGTCGTGTAGTTACTGGTATCGACGCCCAGATACAGCCCGCTCATGGAGAGACGATCTCTTTGGCAACGCTGCCAAGAATGCCGTTGACAAACGCATAGGAACGCTCGCCACCGTAGCGTTTCGCCAGCTCGACCGCCTCGTTGATGGCGG
>JAQVML010000140.1 GCA_028703645.1 Eubacteriales bacterium | reverse complement strand
TTATAAGGAGGTCAACCCCATGCCATATACCAAGAATGAGCCTGTTCATGATAGCGGCCAGGCGGAGACCGCCAATATCCCCGTTGCGGCGATGCGCATCGATTGCAGCGGCATGCAGTGCCCGGGACCAATCATGAAGGTCTTTGAGACCATGAAGCAGATGAAGGACGGCCAGGTCATGGAGGTTTCCGCCAGCGATCCCGGCTTTGCAAAGGATATCGTTGCCTGGGCGCGGCGCACGGGCAACACCCTGCTCGCCAACGAAAAGCGCGGCAACGACTATGTCGCTCTGGTCAAAAAAGGCACGGGCGCGGTTGTGACCCAGCAGATTCCGCAGTCTCCGGCGGGCGACGGCAAGACGATCATCGTATTTTCCGGCGATTTGGATAAAGTTCTCGCGAGCTTCATCATCGCAAACGGCGCGGCGGCAATGGGCAGACCCGTGACCATGTTCTTCACCTTCTGGGGCCTCAACGTGCTGAGAAAAGCCAGCAAGGTCAAGGTGCAGAAGAGCTTCATCGAGGCAATGTTCGGCGGCATGATGCCGCGCGGCTCCACCAAGCTTAAGCTCAGCAAGCTCAACATGGGCGGCATGGGCACCGCCATGATGAAGATGGTCATGAAGCAGAAGAATGTCGACTCCCTCGAAACCCTGATTCAAAAGGCCATGAAGGCGGGCGTCAAGATCGTCGCTTGCACGATGAGCATGGACATCATGGGCATCAAGGAAGAAGAGCTGATCGACGGCATCGAGCTCGGCGGCGTCGGGGCCTATCTGGGCGACGCGGAAGAGAGCAACGTCAACCTCTTCATCTAAACTCTCGACTCGGAACCATACAAAACACAAAGGCTGTCCGGAAAGATGCTTTCTTTCTTGGACAGCCTTTTGAGTTGGGCTGATGCTTCGCGGGCGGATGATATCCGCCTGCGTTCCACTTGTCCGGCCTGCGTCTGTTTTTTTCCCCACGCGCGGCGAAAAAATTGAAGTTTTCGTTCAAAAGTCGTATGATCGAATCAGAGACCGATATCAAAAGGATGGAGGAGAACGGGCATGAAAAAAGAGTTGCTTTTTGAAATCGAAAATCAGATTTCAGCCCTCGGAATCAACGCCGTCAAGGGAGAGAAGACCGACCTGACCATCGACGCAGAGCTTCTGGACGCAAGCTTTTCCACCGGAAAGAAAAAGCTCAAATACGAGGCGATGATCCTGCTTGACGAATCGGACAAAGCCGTCCGCATGTATGAAAAGACGACGGAACTCAGCGCGGGCGTCTCCTTTGGCATGAGCGGGGAAACATCGTTTCAAAGCGGCAGCACGCTCATGCGAAAAGTAAAGAGCGTGCAATACGGCCCGGAAGGCAAAGTGGTTGAGTATAACTTTGACATCGGTGCAATCAGCAAGGCGGTCAAAAGCGCGGCCCTTGCGCAAGGCTGGTCGTTTAAAACCGTGATTTTCAAGAAAAACGCGATGTTTCGCTGATTGCGCGGGCAATCAAGCCAGCGTGTGTTTCACCGTTTTTTCACTTGACGCGCTATGTTTCCGCCACGCGGTATGATATAATTCCATCAATTCAAATGTTTGGAGGACATACGCATGGCAGACGTCGTTTGGAAGGATCGCAAGCGCATCATCTTCGGCTTGCCGTGGACGTTTACGCGATACATTCTAACCCAGGAAAAGCTCACCATCGACACCGGATTCATCAGCCGCAAGGAGGACGAAATCCGCCTCTATCGCGTGCTCGATATCTCTCTGGATCGCCCGTTGAGCCAGCGTATCTGGGGACTTGGTACGATTCGCCTCAATACGGCGGACAAGACTTCGCCGGAGGTTGCGATCAAACGCATCAAGCGCGCAAAAGAAGTCAAGGATATGCTCTCGGACATGGTGGAAAAAGAGCGCGATGAAAAGCGCATCGCGGCGCGCGAATTCATGGGCTATGATGACATGGACGATATGGATCACACCAACTGAACAAACAAGACAACGACAGATCGGGCGGATGCTGAAGACGGCATTCGCCTGTTTTTTAGCTACATTTGTTGAGCATTGATCAACACCGTGTTGAAATTCAAACACTTTTCTTTCTAAATTGGTTGAATCACGGTTCGAACTTGATATAATATACAGAACATATCAACGAAGAACAGCCAAATTTGAAGGGAGAAATGGGATGGAATTCAACTCCAACAGCGGATTTATGTACGTTGTGGTCGCGGTGGTGATCGCTTTCGTGCTGCTGCAATCCGTCGTCTTTTTCATCAAGGCGTGGAAACGCGGCAAAGAACTGGGCATGGACAAGCAGGCGCTTAAAAAGACCGTCGGTTCCTCTGCGCTTTTCACCATTGCGCCGGCGTTTGCAATCCTGCTCGGTGTAATCGCGCTGAGCAATGCGCTCGGGTTTCCGCTGCCATGGCTCCGGCTTTCGGTCATCGGCTCGCTCACCTATGAGGCGACGGCGGCTGCCGCCGCGGCGACCGCGGTCGGTTCCTCGCTCTCGCAGCGCATCACCGATCCGAAGACGTTTGCTGCTATTGCGTGGGTGATGACGCTCGGCATCGTGCCCGGCCTCGTGCTGGTTCCGCTGTTTGGCAAAAAGATTGAAAAAGGCATCAGCAACATCAAGGGCAAGGACTCCAAATGGGGACAGATCTTCCTCTCCGGCTTGTTCCTTGGCATGATCTCCGCGTTCCTAGGCCTCGTGTTTGCAGAAGTGCATACAGGACTCGTGGGATGGATTCCCGTGTTTGTCATGTTTGCCAGCGCGCTGTTGATGATGGTTTGCGGGCTCATCCGCAAAGCACTCGACGCGAAGTGGATCGAAGATTACGCTCTGCCAATCAGCCTGTTGGGCGGCATGGCGCTCTCGATTCCCATCACCAATCTGGTCATGAGCCTGGTCGGCTGAGGAAAGGAGACGCATATGAAACAAGAATTGAGTTACCGCGATAGCGTACATAGATTGGGACGCGTCTGGATGCTCAGCGCATTGGCGATGATGATCGCCGTGCCCTCGGTAATCTGTATCTACTACTCGGCGTGGCCTTCGGCCGGCGGCATACTGAAGGGCTTTCTCAGCGTTGCGCCAATCTTTTGGACGGTCGGCGTGATCGAAGTGTTCACCTATGTGCCAATGCTCGGAACGGGCGGCTCCTACCTTGGCTTTGTGACCGGCAACCTAGCAAACCTCAAGGTGCCTTGTGCGCTGAACTCGATGGATCGCGCGGGGGTGCAGGCGGGCACGGAAGAGGGAGAGGTCATCTCGACTCTCGCCATCGCAACCAGCTCGATTGTGACCACGGTGATTATCGCGTTGGGCGTGCTGCTGTTGTCCCAGATTGAGCCGATCTTGGAGAGCCCCGTGTTGCAACCCGCGTTTGAAAACATTTTACCCGCGCTCTTCGGCGCGCTCGGCGTCGTGTTTGTTTCCAAGAATTGGAAGATTGCGATTGCGCCGCTCGTGGTGATGATCGCGCTGTTTCTGCTCGTTCCGTCGCTCGCCAGCGCGGTGGGCCTCATGGTTCCGGTCGGCGCGCTGATTGCCATCGGAGCCGCGAGAATTTTGTACAAAAGAAATCTTTTGTGATCGATACCGCGCAATCGGTGTATCATAAAATTGGTTTTATAGGCAAATATCATAGTTTACCGCTTCCGATAAAAAAGCGGAGATAGGAGAATCCTGACATGACGTATTTCTGGATTGCGCTTGTGGCGCTGGTCGTGGCGTTTTTTGCGGTGATTATCATCCGCGCGCTGCGATTCAAGCCCAAAGCCACTGCCACCGCAGAGCCGGTCGCGGTGGAGATTGACGAGCAGGCGGCGATTTCGCACTTTGCCGACATGATTCGTTGTAAGACCGTGTCCTATTATGAGGACGAGCGGATCGACAAGGCGGAGTTTGCAAAGTTTCGCGCCCTGCTCAAGCAGCACTACCCGAATGTGAGCGCGAAATGCACCTATGAAGAGATCGGCCCAAGCGGCGTGCTCTTCTCACTCAAGGGCAAGGGTTCGGAGCACCCCGCCGTGTTCATGTCGCATTACGACGTGGTTCCGGTCAATGAGGAGCAGTGGACCAAGCCCGCGTTCGACGGATTGATCGAAGACGGCATCCTTTGGGGTCGTGGCACGCTGGACACAAAGGGAACGCTGCTCGGCGTGATGGAAGGTGCGGAGCACCTGCTCAAAGGCGGATTCGTGCCGGAGAACGACATGTATTTTGCCTTCGCGGGAGACGAAGAGGTCGCGGGCAAGTCTCAGCCCGTGATCGTAGAGACCCTGCGCGCGCGCGGCATCGTGCCCGCGCTGGTGCTGGACGAAGGCGGCGCGGTCGTCAAGGGAATTTTCCCCGGCGTTACGCAGCCCTGCGCCCTGATCGGCATCGCGGAAAAAGGACTCATGGACGCGCAGTTCGTGATCGAAGGCGCGGGCGGACACGCCTCGTCGCCGCCGCCGCATACGGGAATCGGCCGCCTTGCCGCAGCCGTGACACGCATCGAAGCCAAACCGTTTCCGGTCAAGCTCACAAAGCCCGTTGCGGAGATGTTTGATACACTGGGAAGACGTTCGTCGTTTGTCTATAAGCTGATCTTCGCCAATCTGTGGTGTTTCCTGCCCGTGCTGGACGCGATGTGTAAGAAATCCGGCGGCGAGCTCAACGCCATGATGCGCACCACCTGCGCGTTTACCATGGCGGAGGGCAGCAAGGCCAGCAACGTCCTGCCGCCGCGCGCGCGGATGGTTGCAAACCTTCGAATCATCAGCGGGGAGACCACCGAGAGCACGCTCAGCCGTCTCAAGACGCTGGTTGCGGACGACGGCATCACCACGAGCATGATGCACGGAACCGATCCTTGCAGAATCTCGCGCACCGAAGGCTACGGCTGGGAGAAGCTGACAAAAGCGATCGCCCAGACTTGGCCGGAAGCCGAGGTTTCGCCGTATCTGATGTTTGCGGCATCGGACTCGCGTCACTACAGCGCGATTTCGGACAACGTTTACCGCTTCTCCACGATGGAACTCACCACAGAGGAGCGCGCGGGCATTCACGGACACGACGAGCACATTCCGCTGGAAAAGATCGTCAAGACGGTGCAGTTCTATGTCCGCCTGATGCAAACGC
>JAQVML010000139.1 GCA_028703645.1 Eubacteriales bacterium | reverse complement strand
TCGTCCGGAAACGATTGCATAAGCGAATGAATCGTTTCATGTCCATGTAACAGATTATAACAGTGTAACGCCGGGTGAGCAAGAGAAAGCGCGGCTTTTCAGAAAAACACGTCGGTTGTGCGGCAGTTTTTGCGCTTTATCCGGCGTTTGCCTCCCGATAAAGGCAAAAAGCAACCCGTGATTCCGTTGCATAGCATGCGATTATATGTGTATAAAAATAGAGGCAAGCAATCATTTTCGGGCGCTTGGACACAAGAGTGCAACCACATTTTGAACATATGACATTTTTGACTCGCTGTAAAGAGTTTTTTTGCGCATTTTGATCATTTTGTTGCTCAAGCGTCTTTCAAATAGAAAAAAAGACGATTTAATACTGAAATGCAGAGGCAAACGGAGTTGCACGTTAATAAAAAACAACACCCTTCGGATTGGAACCGAAGGGTGCAAAATGGGAATACTTGTGGATGCGCGGTGCTTGTTACAGCGTTGCTTTCCAGAGACCGTGCAGGTTGCAGTAGGCGTAGGCTGAAACAACTTTCGCACCGCCGAGCGCGAACACGGCTTCGGGTTTGCCACCAATGGGGAGGCACTTGCGCTGTCCGCCGTCGTCGGTTTGCAGATAAATCATGCGATGTGGTGCTCCTCGAGCATCGGGTGATCAACGCTGCCGACATGAACGATACACTTGTCGCCGTCTACCTTGATGACGGGTACGTGCTTTTCCTGGCTCGCGTCAACGCTGCCGGGAATCAGCTCAGTCATGTGCTGGCCGCAGCAGGTCATCGGCGCGCCAGAAGAGTGAATCATGCCAACCAGGTTGCCGCAGATTTCGCAGCGGAAGAAACGGGTTTCACAAGTCATGATGAAGTTCCTCCTTGATTTTTGATCGATTTTGTTGAATGAGTGCTTTTGTCCGCGGTGTAACCGCGATTATGGAATCCGAAAAAAAATAACTGTGCCGGCGGTTTCCGGCTGCTCTAGAAAGAGTTCTAACAGGAACGATTCTATCATGTATGATACACCGAATCCGTAACAATGTCACTATCTAATAATAATTCCTGTTAGCGACATATATACGTCTTATCTTTATTATACGAATTTACTATGCAAAATACCAGAGAGAAACGGGATTAAAATGTGAAATAAAACCGAACGATGTAAGAAAAGACCACATAAAGATCAAAAAAACATGGTGATGGCAAAATGAAACGAAAAATAGACCAAAATGATGGGGGAAAGCGGCCAGTTCACCAAAACTTCATGAACACTTCTCGAAAAAACAAGGTATAATCAGAACTGAGAGCATTCAGGAGGAACCATATGGGACTCGATACCTATTTACCAATCTGGAAACAGCTTACGAAAGAAGACCAGCAGGCGCTGGAATCCGCCGCCACGTTTCGCAGCGTGCCAAAGGGAACGATCATTCACAACGGCTCGGCGGACTGCATCGGCGTGCTCGTGATCAAGGGCGGACAACTGCGCTCCTATATCGTCTCCGACGAAGGGAAAGAAGTGACGCTCTATCGATTGTTGGAGCGAGATATCTGCCTGTTTTCCGCAGCTTGCATGATGTCCAGCATTCGCTTTGAGGTTACGATTGAGACGGAGAAGGACTCCGACATCTGGCTGATTCAAACCGACACCTACCGTGAGGTGATGGAGCGCAGCGCACCGCTGGCGAACTATACCTGCCAGGTGCTTGCCTCGCGCTTTACCGAGGTGATGTGGCTGATGGATCAAATCTTGTTCAAGCGCTTTGACACCCGGCTTGCGACCTTCCTGCTGGAAGAGAGCGCCATTGAGGATTGCGATACGCTCGATATTACGCACGAAAAGATCGCAAACCATATGGGCACCGCGCGCGAGGTGGTCACGCGGATGCTCAAGTATTTTCAGGAAGAGGGCATGGTTACGCTTTCTCGCGGCGGCGTGACTATTATCGACCGCTGCAAGCTGGACGCGAAGGCGGGATAATCTTCTGGGTGTTGCTTCGGCTTTGCCGGAGGGATCTAATCAAAAGTACATTTCAGCTTTCATCAAATTCGGCGATTCATTCGCCGAATTTGTTTTTCAGATGCTCAAAGAGCAGTTGATTCACACAGAAGAACGACAAGCGCGATGCCGTTCGGCATCGCACTTGAGCCGCAAAGCGCCGCCCGGGTGGAGCCGGACGGCGCTTTGCGTTGCTTGCAGTTTTCTTACGGAATCAAGGAGAGAATTTGGGGTTTGGGACGCGCGCCTGCGGTCTGATTGACCACTTTGCCGTCCTTCATGACGATGAGCGTGGGGATGCTCATGACGCCAAACTTGGCTGCGAGTTCAGGCTGTTCGTCGACGTTGACTTTGCCGACCTTCAGGTCTGCCCGCTCATTTGCAATCTCGTCGATGATGGGGGAAACCATGCGGCAGGGGCCACACCAACTTGCCCAGAAATCGAGGAGTACGGTTTTGCTTTCTTTTAAAACTTCCAGATCGAAGTTATCCTTCGTGATGACTTTGGTAGACATAACGTTTGCTCCTTTGCTGTTGATGGTATTATTGTACGAAAACGAGAGCGATCCCACAGTGACTATGTTACATGGGGAAAAATCGAGGAAACACGCAGGATTCCTTGATTTTTGAGCAATTGCATCCTCTTCTTGCGGCAGCTGCCGCGGCGGTAGCCGCGCGATGCGTCACAAGAATCCAGCAGATCAACTTTATGCACTTTAGCGCGTTAATACAGCGCACAGAAAAAGCCGTGAATCGGGGAAAAATCGAATGAAGCGAAATTTGCCGATCTGTATTGACGTGGATGATTATGCAGGATAGACTCTTTTTAAACGAAGAAATTCATTTAGATACGGAGCAGATACCGGATGATTGAACTAAACGGAATCACACTGACGATAGAAGAAGTCAAGCGCGTCGCTCGCGACCGCGAGAAGGCGGAGATTTCGCTGGAAGCGTGCGCGGCCATCAACCACTCCCGCGCGCATGTAGAGGCGATGCTCAAGAGCGGCGAGGCGGTCTACGGCCTCACCACCGGGTTTGGGAAATTCTCCGACACGCGCATTGCGGACAAGGACACCGAAGAACTCCAGCGAAACCTGATCGTCAGCCACGCCTGCGGCACGGGCGAGCCTCTGCCCACCGAGGCGGTGCGCGGCGTGATGCTGCTTCGTCTCAACGCGCTGGTCAGCGGGTTTTCCGGCATTCGGCTTTCGACCATGGAGACGCTGCTACAAATGCTCAACGCGGGCGTGCATCCGGTGATACCCGAAAAAGGCAGCCTTGGCGCGAGCGGAGACCTTGTGCCGCTGGCGCATATGGTGCTGCCAATGATCGGCCTCGGTCTCGCGGAATACCACGGTGAAATTCTAGCGGGCAGCGAGGCGATGCGCCGCGCGGGGATAGCGACGATCAAGCTCGCGGCAAAGGAAGGCTTGGCGCTGATCAACGGAACGCAGGTGATGACCGCGATCGGCGCGCTTTGTGTCTACGACGCGGTGCAGCTGAGTAAAAACGCGGACATCATCGCGTCTCTTACTTGCGAGGCGCAGAGTTGCATTACAAAGGCGTTTGATCCGCGTGTGCATCAATTGCGCGGTCACGCGGGGCAGATCGCTTGCGCGGAGAACCTGAGAAACATATTAAAAGATAGCCTGCTCTCCGGCGAAGATATTCCCGGCAAGGTGCAGGACGCGTACTCGATTCGCTGCATTCCGCAGATTCACGGCGCAAGCAGAGACGCGGTTTGCTATGTTTACGAGGCGGTCAGCCGCGAGATTAACGCCGTCACCGACAATCCGCTGATCTTTCCGAAGGAGGGAGACGTGATCTCCGGCGGAAATTTTCATGGTCAGCCGATGGCGCTCGCGCTCGACTTTCTCGCGATTGCTTTGGCGGAGTTTGCCGATGTCTCTGAGCGGAGGACGGAGCGCCTCGTCAACCCTGCGCTCAACAATCATCTGCCCGCGTTCCTTGCGCCCAACGGCGGCCTCAACAGCGGGTTTATGATTGCGCAATACGCGGCGGCGGCGCTGGTTTCCGAAAATAAGATTTTGGCGCATCCCGCGAGCGTGGACTCGATTCCCTCCTCCGCCAATCAGGAGGATCACGTCAGCATGGGCACCATCGCGGCGCGCAAAGCGGCGGAGATTCTCAAAAACGTGCAACGCGTGCTCGCCATCGAGCTCTTTGCCGCGGGTCAGGCGACGGGACTGATTGGAAAAGAGAAGCTCGCGCCCGCGACCCGCGCGGCGTATGATCTGCTCCGGGCCGAGGTGCCGCAGGCGGAGCGCGATATTCTGATGTATGAACAGATGCAAAAATGCGAACGCATCGTGATCGAGGGACGGTTGATTCCCGCCGTAGAGGCAGTCACGGGCGAACTGAACTAACGAGCTGAATTTAGAAAAGAGAGGGTGTATGCGATGAGAAACGAGCAAAGGACAATTCGCCTTGGCGACGAGCTGCCGCCGATGCCGGAATTTGACCCAACCAAGCGGCGCGCGCCGGATCGCGGCTATCGCTTAAGCCCCGCGCAGACGCGACAGGCGCTGAAAAACGCGCTTCGCTATGTGCCGGAATCCTTGCACGAAACCCTCGCGCCGGAGTTTTTAAACGAACTCAAGACCCGCGGGCGCATCTACGCCTACCGCTATCGTCCCGAAGGCCGCATCTACGGCAAGCCCATCGATGCATATAAAGGCAAGTGCCTTGCCGGGCGTGCGATGCAGGTGATGATCGACAACAATCTCGACTTCAACGTCGCGCTCTATCCATATGAACTGGTCACCTATGGCGAATCGGGACAGGTTTGCCAAAACTGGCTGCAATACCGGCTCATCAAGCGATATCTGGAAGAGTTGACCGAGGATCAGACGCTGGTGTTGGAGTCCGGCCACCCCGTCGGCCTCTTTCCGAGCAAGCCCACGGCACCGCGCGTGATCCTCACCAACGCCATGATGATCGGCATGTTTGACAATCTCGACGATTGGGAGATTGCGGAGCAGATGGGCGTTGCCAACTACGGACAGATGACCGCTGGCGGTTGGATGTATATCGGCCCACAGGGCATCGTACACGGCACGTTTAACACGATTCTCGGTGTCGGGCGCAAATACCTTGGCGTTTCCTCCGATGGCGATCTGCGCGGGAAGGTGTTCGTCTCCTCCGGCCTTGGTGGC
>JAQVML010000138.1 GCA_028703645.1 Eubacteriales bacterium | reverse complement strand
TCGTCGTTGAAATGAAAATCGTAAAACACGAGGTAGTCATACCCCATGTCGTCCATGGTCTTGCGCGAAAACTGATACCCGAGTCGGGTGGGGTTGCACTTGACGAATGTGTTGAGACCCTTTTTGCTGATCAGATAGGTTGCGATGCGCTCAATCTCCTGCGGCGGGCAGCCGTGAAGGGTCGAGAGCGTGATGGAGGAGCAGACGTTGGGCGAGATGGCGTCGATGTACTTCGCGTCTACCTTGTTAAAGCGCGAAAGATTTGCCTTTGCCCACGCGCGGCATTCCTCCCAGATGGGGGTTGAAGAGGCGTTCTTGAGTCCTTCGATGAAGCGATCGATCTTTTCGCTCGTGATGCCTTCAAAATTATAGCCGACGCTCATGTTGAACATGAATCCGTCGGGACGACCAAGATCGAATTCCCAGCTCATGAGTTTGAGGGCGTACCATGCCTTGACATACTCGTCATATGCTTCCGGTACGCGCAGCTCCGTCGACCACTCGACGTTATAGCACTCGTCTTCTGCGAGAATGCAGGGTTTTGAGACAGGCAAGTCTTCGCCATCCAGCGTCTGCACGGTCTTGAGCTCAAAGAAGCGGCAGCCCGCATAATAGGCCGCGATCAGGTTTTGGGATAACTGTGTCTGCGGGCCTGCGGCTGGGCCGAAAGGCGTCTCAAGGTGCTCCGAGAAGAGGTCGAGCAGCTTGCCCTTTGGCGCGACGTAGGGACGGCGAATACCGAAAACGCTGCCTTGCTTGCGCTCTTCCAGAATCCAGTTCATCAGTTCCCCAAAGGGAATGGGGGTCATACGATCGGACATTGGGATGCCTCCTTATTCCTATATCATAGTTGGTACGTGGCTACGTTTCCGTTGTGCCGGCAACAGTTAAAACGCGAATTCGGCTTAGCCGTTGATCGACTGCCAGAGCTTCGTCGCGCTCTTGCGGCATTCCTGCATCACGAGTTTTTCGTCCGCGACCAGCACCTTACGATCCTTCATCAGCACTTTGCCGTTGCAGACGGTGGTGACTACACTGCGTCCGTTCATCCCAAAGAGAATGTGACCGTTGGCGTTGCTTCCGTCCATCGGGGTCAGCGGATCATAATCGGTGACGATCACGTCCGCATACGCGCCCGCTTTGAGCACACCCAGCGGCTTTTGGAAGAATCTACCTGCAATGCGCGGGTTGTTTTCAAACAGCATGGCCGGAATCTCGCCCCAGGCGACGGTCGGGTCGCAGAGGTTGTGTTTGTGGATGATGTTTCCGACCTTGTAGCTTTCGAGCATGTCGTTGGTATAGCCGTCGGTGCCGAGGCCGAGTAGAATACCTTCTTGGAAGAGACGGATGACTGGGCCGCAGCCGACCGCGTTGCCCATGTTGGACTCCGGGTTATGCACGACCATCGTGTTGGTCTCTTTCAGCAGAGCCATCTCGGCGGGGCTGACGTGAACGCAATGAATCGCCAGCGTCTTTTCGCCGAGGATGCCGTTTTCATAAAGGCGCTCGACGATGCGCTTGCCATATTTATGAAGAGAATCGATCTGATCGCCGGGGCCCTCGGCAACGTGGATGTGCGCGCCGGTGTAGGCGGGGGTGTGCTGCTTACACAGCGCGAGCGTTTCGTCCGAAAGCGTGAAGGCCGCGTGCAGACCCATCATGCCTTTGAGCATATCGCTCTCGTCCGCGTTGGCGCGCAGGATCATGCGCTCGTTTTCGAGCACCGCCTCAGTCATCTTCGCCTTACCGTCGCGATCGGAAACCTCATAGCAAAGGCTCGTGCGAACGCCGAGCGCTTTTGCGGCGTCTGCGATCATGTCGAGGCTGCCGGGGATATCGAGATAGCTCGCGTGGTGGTCAAACACCGTGGTCACGCCGTTCTTGATGCAATCGAGATAGACGGCCTGCGCGGAGAGGCTGTCGTTTTCCTTGGTCAGCAGGCGGTCAATCTTCCACCACATGCCTTCGAGAATGTCGTTAAAATCGTGCGGGTTGTATCCTTTAATCGATAGTCCGCGCGCAAACGCACTGTAGATATGGTTATGCGTGTTGACAAGGCCCGGCATGATCACGCCGCCGTCGGCGTCGATCCACTCGGCCTGCGGATATTTCTGTTTCAGCTTGTTGGTTTCACCAACTTCTAGTATCAGGTTGCCTTCGATTGCAACCGCGCCGTTTTCAATATAGTTGCCATTGTCTCTGGTGAGGAGTCTTCCGTTTCCAATGAGTAGCATGGGTGTTTTCTCCCTTCACGATATGCAATTATAGGAATTTGAAACTGCAGAATGACAAACTTATTATACTATACCGTTCAAATGCGGCGCAATACGAGCGAGGCATAATATACAAAAATATTTCGGGCACAATAATTTTGTTCAGCAAAAATTTTTACTGTACAATTTGTAAAATCCAATGTATGATAAATTGTGTTGAGCGGTCATTCAACCGCAAAAACAAAAGAAAAATAAACATTGGAGTGTTCTTATGAAGCGCGTTGCAGGCTATCGCTGTACAATTTGCGGAAAGGAATACCCGTTCGGCCCAGAACTGATGACCTGCCCGTCCTGTGGAGAAAAGGGCATTCTGGACATCGTATACGACTATTCCGAAATCAAATCTGTTCTTTCCAAAGAATCTCTGAAAAAAGATCATGACAATAGCATGTGGCGCTATCGCGCTCTGATGCCGATCAAAGGGGAAGGCCTTTCGGACTTTTTACGCATTGGTTGGACGCCGCTTTATCGATCACTGCGCCTCGGCAAACAGATCGGTTTGGACACGCTCTATATCAAGGACGACGGGTTAAACCCCACCGGATCGCTCAAAGACCGCGCAAGCGGCGTCGCCGTCGCCAAAGCAATCGAGCTTGGCTATGACACGATCAGCTGCTCTTCTACAGGAAACGCCGCGAGTTCCTGCGCGGGCAGCGCTGCGCGCTTGGGCCTCAAGAGCGTGATCTTCGTGCCGGAGCGCGCGCCGCTCGGCAAAGTGGCGCAGCTGTTGATCTTTGGCGCAAACGTCGTCTCGGTCAAAGGCGACTATCGTCAAACGTTTGAATTGAGCAAAGCCGCCATCGAAAAATGGGGCTTCTACAACCGCAACGCGGGCATTAACCCCGTGATGACGGAAGGAAAGAAGACCGTTGCGCTGGAGATTGCAGAGCAGCTCAACTGGAATCCGACCGATTGGGTCGCGATCTCGGTTGGTGACGGCTGCACCATCGGCGGAGTCTATAATGGATTTTACGATCTGCTTCAACTCGGCATGATCGAGCGCATTCCGAAGATCCTCGGCGTGCAGTCCACCGGCTGCTGCCCGTTTGTGGACGCGGATCATGCGGACGGCATTCTCAAGCCCACGCCGGAGAACACGCTGGCGGACAGCATCGCAGTCGGCGTGCCGCGCAATCCTGTGAAGGCACAGCGCGCGGTCAAGAATAGCGGCGGCACATGGATCGCCGTTTCGGACGATGAAATTCTCGACGCAATGCGACTGCTCGGCAGAACGGAAGGCGTCTTTAGCGAACCCGCAGGCGTGACCGCAACCGCCGGTGTAAAAGCCGCTGTCGCGAGCGGAATCATCAAGCCGCACGAGAGCGTCACGGTCGTTTCGACCGGCAGCGGACTCAAGGACGTGAAAAACGCGATGCTTGCCGCGGGCGAGCCTTTCAAATGCGAACCGGACATCAAAGCGCTGGAAGCAAGCGGAAGGATTCACTGATTATAATTAAATAAGAAGCAAAAAAGACAAAGACTTTTTTCGAGACGAATGCAAGACCAAACAGAGCAGAACGATTGCATCTCTATAAATAAATGCGGATCGTTACGCGAAAATCCTCCTGAAATTACATGACGACAGAAAAATACTTTGGTAGCATGTCATTTATTCTGTCGATTGATATGAAAAATAGTTACTGAAAAAGGTTGTTTCACCGAATAACAGGTGCTACAATAAATCAAAATTCTGTAGGAGGAAAACCATGAAAAAAATCATTGCTCTTCTGGCTGTACTGACGATGGTATTTGCTCTGGCTGCTTGTGCTGCCCCCGCGGCAACAACGGCGCCGGCAGCAACCGCCACCGAAGCGCCTGCCGCCGAAGCGACGGAAGCCCCCGCTGCCGATGCGACGGAAGCCCCCGCACTGAAGATCGGCGTCATTCTTGTTGGCGACGAAAACGAAGGTTACACCTACGCGCATATCGATGGCATCAAGAAGGCCATCGAGGCACTGGGGATCTCTGCGGATTCCGTTATCTGGAAGTATTCAATTCCGGAAGACGAAACCTGCTATGATACCGCGGTTGACCTTGCGGAGCAGGGCTGCACGATCATCTTCTCCAACAGCTATTCGCACCAGTCTTATATGGTACAGGCTGCAGAAGAATATCCGGACGTCATTTTCTGCCCGGCAACGGGTGACACGGCTGCCGTTTGCGGTCTGCCCAATGTCGTCAATTTCTTCCCCTACACCTATGAATCCCGCTACGTGTCCGGCGTCGTCGCTGGCATGAAGCTCAAGGAACTCATGGATGCAGGCAAAGTCTCCGATCCGTACATCGGCTATGTTGGCGCTTATCCGTACGCGGAAGTGGTCAGCGGTTACACCGCGTTCTTCCTCGGCATCAAGTCCATCGTGCCGGAAGCGCATATGGATGTTGTCTACACCAACAGCTGGTTTGACATGACCAAAGAAGCAGAAGCCGCCAACAACCTGATGTCCAGAGGCTGCGTCATCATTGGCCAGCACGCGGACTCCACCGGTGCTCCTTCTGCCGTTCAGGCGAAGTTGGATGCAGGCGAAGTGGTCTATAGCGTTGGTTACAACGTAGACATGCTTAGCGTTGCGCCCACCGCCGCCCTGACCAGCGCCCAGAACAACTGGTCCGTGCTTTACAAGGACATCCTCTCTGATTTCATGAGCGGTGCCACGATGAAGCATGACTACTCTGGTGGTTACAACGAAGATGCCGTGCAGATTTCCGCCCTTGGCGAAAGCTGCGCAGCAGGCACCGCCGAGAAGGTTGCCGAAGTCATTGCGGGCCTCAAGGCCGGCACGCTGCATGTGTTTGACACCTCGACGTTCACCGTTGGTGATGCGGCTGTGACCACGGCTCCGTTTGACTTCTCCACCATGAACGCAGAGTACACTGCCGTTCAGTATCAGGGCCCGACGGAAGAGTGCATCGTGGATGG
>JAQVML010000137.1 GCA_028703645.1 Eubacteriales bacterium | reverse complement strand
GGCAAGCTGCCGCGCAGTCGCCTTGCCGATGCCGGAATTCGCACCCGTGACGATGATGATTTTCCCCTTTAGTTCCCCGATTAAAATCCCGTCCATGGCAATGAGTATATCAAAAACCGATCGAAAAGCGCAACAAAAGTCAAGCCGGTGTTGCGGGATTCCCGTGCGGAGAAATCCGTCCTTTCCGAACGCGCAAAAAATCGGTATACTATTCTAATATAGAATCGATTGAATCGCGGCAAAGCGCCGCTTGGGAGAAGAATCCATGTTTATTGCGGATGGTTGGAACGATTTTCGCGTGCTGGACGCGGGCAACGGTATGAAGCTGGAGCGCTGGAATGGGATCACCCTGCTGCGCCCCGATCCGCAGGCCGTTTGGCCGATGGGTGAGCACAAGGCGGACGCGGTCTATCTCCGCTCCGAAACCGGCGGCGGACACTGGGAGGAGCAGCGGCAACTGCCCGAATCTTGGCAGGTAGCCTATCGCGACTTGGCGTTTGTCGTGCGCCCGACCGGCTTTAAGCACACGGGATTGTTCCCCGAGCAGGCGGTCAACTGGGACTGGATGCGCGGCGAACTCAACCGCTGGAAGAAAACGCACGACCGCGCGCCACGCGTGCTCAACCTCTTTGCGTATACGGGTGGCGCGACCGTCGCCTGCGCGGCCTCCGGCGCGGAGGTGGTGCATGTGGACGCGGCAAAGGGCATGGTCGCCTGGGCGAAGGACAACGCAATCGCGAGCGGGCTGGGCGAAGCCCCGATTCGCTATATCGTGGACGACTGCGTGAAGTTCGTCAAACGTGAGCTGCGGCGCGGCAACTGCTACGACGGCGTCGTGATGGACCCGCCGAGTTACGGCAGAGGGCCGACGGGCGAACTCTGGAAGATCGAGGCCGACCTCTATCCGCTGGTGGCGGACTGCGCGCAATTATTGAGCGACGAACCCGCGTTTTTCCTGATCAACAGCTATACGACGGGCCTCGCCGCGAGCGTGCTCAAAAACATCCTGCGCGTTGCCCTGCCGGAAGGCGAGACGGTCTCCGACGAGGTGGGTCTGCCCATCGAGCGGGACAAACTGCTGCTCCCCTGCGGCGAAAGCGGGCGCTGGACGCCGAAACACTGATTTCCCAAAGACACAGAAAGCGTAAACTGTTGGAAGAGCAAACAACTTTGCTGAAGCTCCGGCGCGACGAGCGGACGGACAGCGGCATCCGAATTTTATATGAGGACAACCACCTGCTCGTGGTCGAGAAGCCCGTCAACCTGCCCGTGCAGGCGGATAGCTCCGGCGACGAGGACTTGCTGACGCTCTTAAAGACGTATATCCGCACCCGCTACGAAAAGCCGGGCGAGGTGTATCTGGGCCTTGTGCACAGGCTCGATCGCCCGGTTGGCGGCGTGATGGTGTTCGCAAAGACGAGTAAAGCCGCGGCGCGGCTTTCCGCGCAGTTTAACAGCCACGAGGCGAAGAAACGCTATTGCGCGATCGTCTCCGGCCACCCGAAACCGCAGGAATCGTTGACCGACTGGCTTTATAAAGACGAAACGACGTTTAGCTCCCGCGTGGTGCCAAAGGGTACCGACGGCGCGAAGGAAGCGCGGCTGAGTTACGCGCTGTTGGGCCAGGCGGAGATGACCGCGATGCTCGATATCGAGCTGTACACCGGACGCTCGCACCAGATTCGCGTGCAGCTGTCCCACGCAGGCTATCCGATCTACGGCGACCAGCGGTACTCTCCAAACGCACCTGCGGGTGAGCAGATTCGCCTCTGGGCATATGCGCTGACGCTGAGCCACCCGACGCTCAAGGAGCCGATGACGTTTTTCTCCGCGCCGCCTTGGAGCGAGGGCGAGTTTGTGCCGCAGATTGCGCTCCTGCCTGCGTTTTCCGTTTGCCGTGGGGTCTATCTGGACGGGGATTGCCTAGTCGTGGATAAAAACACGGGCGTGGAGACGGAGGGCGAGCTGCTGGGCGAGCTCGAGTCGCTGTTTGAGAGCGTCTTTCCCGTGCATCGGCTGGATGCGAACACGGAGGGGCTCGTGCTCTTCGCGCGGACGGAGGAAGCGGCGAGTAAATACGAGCAGCTTTTCTATACGCATGAATTGCGAAAGATTTATCACGCCGTTGTGCGCGGCGTGCCGAAGAGCGAAGGCCGCCTCGTCCATTGGGTGCAGAAGGACGCGGATGATTCCTATGTTCGACTCTGCCGCGAAGGCGACGCGGGCGCGCTCCGCTGCGAGCTGAGCTTCCGTGTGCTCGCGACCGACGGCGAAGCGAGTCTCCTCGAAATCGAGCTTTTCACAGGTCGCACACACCAGATTCGCGTGCAGATGGCGGCAATCGGCCATCCCGTTCTCGGCGACGACAAGTACGGCGACCGGGACTTCAACAAGCTCCGCAAAAAGCGCACGCAACAACTGCTGGCAAAGCGGTTGGAGATTGACGGACGGGTATTTGAGAGTTTGCGGGAGTTGGGACTATAGTCGTGGACGCGCTTAGGACGCTTGAAGTATCAAATAGTTTGGGCAGTTTACTCGCTATTAAATGATAGTATAAAAAAACTCCGCCACATCAATGCAGCGGAGGTATGGGGAATTCAATTTAACTCAAGGTTTCAAAGTAACGGTTTCATTGATTAATTTGTCTGCCATCCAGTCATTTGAATCATACACGCTAAAGAGCATTTCGATTTCTTCTACTTGAGTGATATCATTCTCTTCAAACGTTGTATCTGACCAAGACATAGTAGTAAATGTCACTTTGCCTGGCTGTACTTCCTTTGCCCAGAACGGGTCAGCCATATAACCATTTACAGAGACTTCTTCCACTGCATACATCAGGGGTATATCCGTCTTATTTACCAGATAAAGATTTACTGAGTAGCCCCAAATTGGATCATCTGTATAACCAATAATAATCACGGAGACATTTGCATCATCGAACAAGACGGTATCGCTTGGCTGACTTTCCCTTTTAAAAACAGTGGCTTTTTCTTCGCCAATCGGATAGACATGAACTGTTTCTACAGCAACTGCATCTGCCGTCCAGTCATCTGAGTCATACACTTTAAAAGTTATCTCTATGTCAGTAATCTCTTGAATCCCAATATTCTTCAAAGTATCATCCAAAAAACTGATATCATTGTTTGATTTTTTGCCGGGTGCAACTTCAGTAGCAAAAAATGGATCGCTCTGAACCCCGTTAACAGATGCGCTTTGTACCGAAAACATATAGGTCTTATCTGCAGACTTGTTCTCGAGCTTTGCTTTTACTGTATAACCCCATAAATTGTCAGGGTCAATTTCGGTGATTGTTATAGCGCATTCGTCATTATCTACAACCATCAGCTCCTCAAATGAATTTTCAGCCATTACCGGATCAGGTTCTTTGGTTTCAGTCATTACTGGCTTGTTCTCTTCGACAGTATTTGAAATTTCAGTTGCTTTGTTTTCTTTCTGTACTATGGGATCTTCTGTCAAACTCGAGCCGCACCCCAAAAATGAGAAAACTAGAATGAGTACCATAATTGCAACTACGATTCTTTTCATCTTTCTGCCTCCCGTTTTAATAAGTAACCAAACAGTCCAAATGACTGTATAGTGTTGTAAACTGATAATACATTAATTTTCTCATGTTTACTATTCTTTCTTTTATATTTTACTTTCAACTGTTTATTAAAGATCTGAATCGTAGTAGCTAGTAAAGAAAGAACGCAAAAAGAGGCTCGCATCGCGAACCTCTTCTCTTATCATTCTTGAATTGTTTTTACAGCGTCGCCAGCATGACCGCCTTGATCGTGTGCATGCGGTTTTCCGCCTCGTCGAAGACCACCGATTGCGGGCTGGAGAAGACGTCGTCGCTGACTTCCATGCTGTCGCGGTGGAACTTTGCTCCCATCTCCTTGCCGATGGTGGTGTTCAGGTCGTGGAACGCGGGCAGGCAGTGCATGAAGATCGCCGTGGGCTTGGCTGCCGCCATCACGGTTGCGTTCACCTGATAGGGAGATAGCTCCTTGATGCGCTGCTCCCAAATCTCCATGGGTTCGCCCATCGAGACCCAAACGTCGGTATAGATCACGTCCGCGTCCTTGACGCCCGCGAGAATGTCTTCCGTCTGCGTGATGCTGCCGCCGCTGGCTTTGGCAAGCTCCTTGCAGGTATGGGTCAACTCCTCGGAAGGCCAGTACGCCTTGGGTGCGCAGGCGACAAAGTCCAGCCCCATCTTCGCGCAGCCGACCATCAGGGAGTTGCCCATGTTGAATCTCGCGTCGCCGCAATACGCCATCTTGATGCCCTTGAGAGAGCCGAATTTTTCCTGAATCGTCAGCAAATCCGCGAGGATCTGCGTCGGGTGAAACTCGGTGGTGAGTCCGTTCCAAACGGGCACGCCCGCGTATTTTGCGAGCTCTTCGACGATGCTCTGCGCAAAGCCGCGGTATTCGATGCCGTCGTACATGCGACCCAGCACATGCGCGGTGTCCGAAATGCTCTCCTTTTTACCGATCTGCGAGCCGGAGGGATCGAGATAGGTCGCGTGCATACCGAGGTCGAAGGCCGCGACCTCAAAAGCGCATCGGGTGCGCGTGCTGGCTTTTTCGAAGATCAGCGCGATGTTCTTGCCGCGCAGTGTGTCGTGCGGAATGCCCGCCTTCTTTTTCGCCTTAAGATCGGTCGAGAGCGCGAGAAGTCCCGCGATTTCGTCCGGCGTGAAGTCGAGCAGCTTGAGAAAGCTCTTTCCCTTCAGGTTCATGTCCGTCGCCTCCTGTTTTATGTTGATTTGTTAATATGCGCTCAAAATTTGCTTGAGAATTTCGAGTCCCGCGTCGATCTCCGCTTTCGTAATCGTCAGCGGCGGCATGAGGCGGATGGTGTCCGCGCCCGCCGTCAGCGCGAGAAGGCCGCTTTCCACGAGCTTGCCGACCGCTTCCCGATGGGAGCAACTGACCCCGACGCCGATCATGAGGCCCAGCCCGCGCACGCTGGTGACGACGGGCAAATTCCAGCCCGCGATGGTTTTGCGGATGTACGCGCCCTTTTGCGCGACTTCGCCGAGGAAGTTCGGCGTGAGCTGGGACAGCACCGCGACAGCGCCCGACGCGCAGATGGGGTTGCCGCCAAATGTCGTCGCGTGCGTTCCGGCCGAGAGCGTACTTGCGCAGCTCTTTGCCGCGAGCACGCCGCCAAACGGAAGTCCCGCCGCGATGCCC
>JAQVML010000136.1 GCA_028703645.1 Eubacteriales bacterium | reverse complement strand
TAGCCCAGGCGAATCTGATCCGCGGGCGCCGATCCGAGGCGCAGTTGACCTTCGTCAATTCCTTCTACCAGCGCATCCAGATGCGCGGTCCCGATGATGCTGAATCGATTATCCATGCGTTTGTTCCTCCAAGCCAAATGATGCCTTCGCTATTCGCTCCATGGCGTAATATGCGGCGCCCACGACGCCGATCTCCGGCGCTGCCGACGCACGGATCAGCGCGTAGTCCTCACACGGATACGGCTTTCGCACAAACTCGCGCACAAAACCAAGCAGCGCCTCCATCGGAAAACCGGTCATCTCGACCACGCCGCCGCCAATGATCACCTGATCGGGGTCGAAAAGATTCAACTCCGTCGCAAACGGAATCGCCATCGCTTCAATAAACGCACGGATGCGCACGTCTTCGCCATGCCGTAAAAAAATCTCGGAAAACGGCTCGCTTGAGAAGTATTCCTGCCAAAGATTTCGCAGCACATAGCCGCCCGCGTGCGTCTCCGCGCAACCGCGGCTGCCACAGCCGCAACTATTCTTGCTGCCGTAATATGGAATGTGCCCCAGCTCGGCGGCAACGCCGTGTTTGCCCACCAGAAACTTGCCGTCAAGGTAAACCGCGTTGCCGATGCCCGTGCCGTAATAAATGCCGATCGTGGTCCCTTTGTCCTTCAAATCGAGCCGGACAAGGTCGTATTGCAGCAGAAAAATCGTATCTCTGTCGATGAAAGTAGGTAGCCCCAGCGCCATTTTCAAGCGGGCGACCACATCCTGCCCGTCAAGCCCGTCCACGCCACCAAGCGGCAGATTCGGGCTACTATAGACCGTTCGCTTATTTCGGCTCACGGTAGAAGGAAAGCCGATTGCAAGCGCAATCGCGCGTGAAGCAAGTCCGTATCGCGCGAAGTAATCGCGAATCAGCGCAATCAAGCGCTGCGCAGAGCCGCCGTCTCCGCAGACCTCTCTGCTGTGCCGCTTTTCAAAGCAGGTGACTTGCCCCGCGCGGTCCACCGCCCCAATGCGCAGGTGCGTGCCGCCGATGTCGATGCCGATGATCACGTCTTTCATACCGTTTCCCTCTGATTGTTGTTCGTTTGCCGATGATGCGCGATTCCATTCGTCAGATCCGTCGTTTTGTTATACAATAATAGTAACACTCCACAAAGGAGAAGCAATCCTGAAATGGGTACACCCGAAATTCTTGCCCCTGTCGGTGGCGAAGAGCAGCTGATTGCCGCCGTGCGCAGCGGCGCGGACGCCGTCTACCTCGGCGGACAAAACTTCAACGCGCGCAGAAACGCCGCGAATTTTGCAGAGACGGACCTTGCACACGCCGTCTTTTATTGTCACGCGCGCGGGGTCGAGGTCTACGTCACCGTCAACACCGTCGTGCTGGAGCAAGAACTGCCTGCGCTGGAAGAGGAAGCCGACCGCATTGCGCAATCCGGCGCGGACGCTGTGATCATTCAAGATATGGCGGTATTACGACTGTTTGCTGCGCGATATCCGACCTTAAAACGATTTGCCTCCACGCAGACCGCTGTGCACAACGTCGACGGCGCAAAATTTCTAGAAAGCGTCGGCTTTGACAGCATCGTGCTCGCGCGCGAGCTGTCCCTTCGCGAGATTGAGACCATCTGCGCCTCTGTTTCCATTCAAAAAGAAGCTTTCATCCATGGCGCGCATTGCATGAGCGTCTCCGGCGCGTGCTATCTTTCCGCCATGCTCGGTGGCAGAAGCGGAAACCGCGGGCTCTGCGCCCAGCCTTGCCGCCTGAACTGGACGAGCGGAGACCACCCTTACGCGCTCTCGCTGAAAGATATGTCCCTGCTGCCGCACCTGACGGAGCTTGCGAACGCCGGCGTAAACTCGTTTAAAATCGAAGGTCGTATGAAGCGGCCGGAATATGTTGCCGCCGCGACCGCCGCCTGCAAGCTTGCCCTCGCGGGCAAGCCCTACGACGCGGAGACGCTCCGCGCGGTTTTTTCGCGCAGCGGCTTTACCGCGGGTTACCTCAAGGGCAAGCGCGATGCGGATATGTTCGGCTACCGTACCAAAGAAGATGTTACGGGCGCGGATGGGGTTCTTTCCTCGATCGCCGCGCTTTATCGCAACGAAACACCGCGAATTCCGGTCGATCTGCGTTTTTCCCTCGACGAAAGCGCGGCGACACTCTCCGTCAGCGACGGGTCTCGCTCGGTCACAGCCGAAGGCCCCGCGCCGGAGCGAGCGATTCACCGCGCGCTGGACGAAGAAAGCGCACGGAAAAATCTGGAAAAGACAGGCGGCACGCCGTTCTTTGTGTGCCGCTTTGAGGCATCCATCGTGGATGGGCTGACCCTCCCCGCCTCCGCGCTCAACGCCATGCGCAGAGACGCGCTGGAAGAGCTGCTCACGCTAAGAGGCAAACCCGTGCCGCACAAGTGGGAACCTTTCTCGTTTGTGCCGCCGGAGCGGTACCGATCCAAATTGGAACAGCCCGTTCTCTGGGCAAGATTTTACCAAAAAGCGCAAATCACGTGCGCGGACTCGTTTGAGCGAATTCTGCTGCCCGCGGAAGAGATCGACGCGGAGTTAATCGCTCTCTTTGGCGAACAGATCGTCGCCCAACTGCCGACCGTGCTTTTTCCAGAGGACGAACCCGCGTTTGCTGATCGGCTGGAAGCGCTCGCCACACTTGGCCTCTCTTCCGTTTGGGCAAACAATGTCTATGGCGTTGCGCTGGGCAAGCGCCTCGGTTTTACCGTTCACGGCGGCTACGGGCTCAACTGCACTAATACCGAAGCGCTGCGTTTCTATGCGGCGCAGGGTTTATCCAGCCTAACGCTCTCGTTCGAGCTTTCGATGAGCGCCATCAAGAGTCTCGGCGGCACGATGCCGCGCGGCATCGTCTCCTATGGCTATTTGCCGCTCATGCAGCTAAGAAACTGTCCGGTCAAGGCCTCCATCGGGTGCGCCGCCTGCGGGCAAGCGGGTGAACTGATCGATCGCATGCAGGTGCGCTTTCCAATCGAGTGCAACCACTACCGCACCGTATCTCTGCTCAACAGCGTGCCGCTGGACGTTGCGGAGCGAAGCATGGGCGGATTGGATCACCAGATCCTCTACTTTACGCGAGAGACGCAGGAAGAGATTGGGTCAATCACCCGCCGTTTTCTCGCCGGAACAAAGACGGAGACCGCGCATACGACAGGGCTCTATTACCGGACTTTGCTCTAGCAGCACGTTACTGTTACTTATAACAAGACCCGCGTCGGCAGAAAAGCGAAACGCGGGTCTTTTGATTTGTGTCTGTGCCTTGCGTCAGCCTTTGCTGTCCGCAAGTTCCTGCCTCGCCTGTTTGCGGGAGGCTCTGCGTTTACGCGCCTCGGTGAGGCGTTCCTTGATGACCGGGCCCACGGTCTGAATCAGAATGACCGCGATGAGCACGAGGCCCTGGAACGTATCCTGAATATCCGTCGTGAGCGCGGGAATCGAGACGATAATGAAGTTGATCGTCGTATACGACAGCGCGCCAAAGAATACGCCAAGCAGGTTGCCTTTGCCGCCGCTCATGCTCACGCCGCCGAGGACGACCGCCGCGATGGCGTACATTTCATAGCTCTTGCCGGAGGAAGCAGGCGTGACGTTGCCGATTTTACAAGCCTGTACAAACGCCGCGACACCGACCAGAACGCCCGTAATGACGAATACGGAGACCTTCACGCCCTGGACATTGACGCCCGCGAGGAACGCGGCCTTTTCGTTGCTGCCGACCGCGTAGACGCTCTTGCCGTATTTCGTTCTACGCGAGATGAGCAGAACGATCAGCATGACCGCGACGAAGACAAACGTAATATACGGAATTGAAACGCCAGGGAGACTGCCCGTGCCGAACTTCATGCGGAGCGCATCATAGGCGCTGTTTTCGCTCAGCATCGCAAACTGGCTGCTGGAGGAGCCCGTGATGGCGGGATCGATCGCGCGAACGAGCGAGAGCATCAGCGAGCGATAGATCAGCATGGTGCCGAGGGTGACGATGAACGGCGGCATCTTGGCGTAGCCCGCGAGCACGCCGTTGATGAGTCCGCAGAGCGCGCCCGCTGCAACCGCGGCAAGCAGCGTGATAAGCACGCTGTTGGTCATGTTAAACGCCATGATGGCGACGCCGCTGCTCAGCACCAGCGCGGAACCGACCGAAAGATCGATCTGACCCGTGATGATGACCAGCGCCATGCCCAGCGCCATGGTACCCACGATAACGGTGTTCTGGCTCGCGAGAATCGCCGTAATGTGTCCCCACTTAAACGTGTTTCCGTTTGCCTGGATGGTAAAGGAATACACCAATAGGATGATGGCAAAGACAAAAATGAAGCTGTAGCGCTTCCACGCCTTTGAGATAAATGATCCGACTCCGGCAAAAACGCCTTTTTTAGCCGACATGGTTGGCTCCTCTCCGCGTATTGATCGCGTTGGTAGAATACAGCATAACGTCATGTTCATTGATTTCGTCGTGCTGGAAAACCTTCGCCACGCGCCCTTCAAAGAAGACGACGCAGCGATCCGATACTTTTTTAATCTCCGGAATCTCAAGCGTGTTGATGATCACCGTCATCCCGCGCGCGGCAAACTCCAATATCAGGCGATAGATTTCGGCTTTTGCGCCAACGTCTACGCCCTGCGTCGGGTTATCCAGCAAGAGCACGTCCGCCTTGGTGTTGAGCCAGCGGGCGAGAAACACCTTTTGCTGATTGCCGCCGGAGAGTGAAAGGATGGAATCCTTGGGCGACTCCGACTTGATCCAAAGCAGCTTCTTGAGCGCATCAAAGCGGGACAGTTCGTCTTTGCTCGAAATGAGTTGCCTGGTTTTCGAGAGGCAATGTTCCGCGATGCAGGTATTATCGAGAATATCCATATCCGGCACGACGGAATTTTCCTTGCGGTTGCTGGGCAGCATTGCGATCTTTTTCTTCATGAAATGCGGAATCGTTCCGCGCAGGGATTGGTTGCCTACGCGAATCACGCCGCCCTCAAACGGCATCACGCCGAACATAGTCTGCATAATCTCGCTCGCGCCGCAGCCGGCGAGGCCCGTAAACGCGACGATTTCACCCTTCTTGATCTCCAGGCTGACGTCCGAAAACCCGTGTCCGGTGACATGCCGCAGCTCGACAATGGTCTCCCCCAACGGGCGCGGCTCGTAATAATCCTTGTCGAGGTATTGCTCGCCCACCATGTCGGTTGCAATCCGGTG
>JAQVML010000135.1 GCA_028703645.1 Eubacteriales bacterium | reverse complement strand
TGTTGAGCCTGAATGCTATCGCATTTCAGCATAGAGGGATCCATCAGACCTGAATGCTATCGCATTTCAGCATAAAAAAGGAGGAGAGAATCCATGAAAAAGACCCTTGCAATGGTTCTTGCGCTGATTCTGGCGTTCGGTATGTTCGCCTGCGCAAGCACACCCGCCGCAGTCGCAACCCCGGCAGACACCGCCACCGAAGCAGCAGCGGAACCTACCGCCGAAGCAACAGAGGCGCCGGTCGATCCCGCCACGTTGAGCGGAACCATCACCGTCTGGTCTTCCGGCGAGGAGTTGACGCGCTTTGTGGAAGGCTTTAACGCCATCTACCCGAACATCAAGGTAGAAGTCACCGTCGTACCGAACTCGGAATTCCTCACCAAGCTCTCGACCGCGATCAGCGGCGGCGAAGCACCGGATCTGTTCACCGGCGAGTCCGATTATGTCAAGTATTTGGTTGAAACCCCGTATTGGACCGACCTGAGCCAGTTTGGCGTCGATCAATACAAGGACAACATCTGGGAATACGTTCGCAACATCGGCACCGACTCCAAGGGCGTCATCAAGGCGCTGAGCTGGCAGGCATCTCCGGGTGGCATCATCTATCGCCGCGATATCGCCAAGACGGTTCTCGGCACCGATGATCCCGTTGCCGTCGGCGAACTGCTCAGCAGCAATGCAAAGATGATGGAAGTCGCCGCCAAGATGTCCGAAAACGGCATCAAGATGTTTGCCACCTGGCAGGACATCATGAACATGGAGTTCACGAACCGCGCGAGCGGCTGGGTCAAGGACGGACAGCTCTCAATCGATCCGAGCCTGATGGAATACATGGACATGGCAAAGACGATCGTTGATAATGGATATGATAAGAACTGTGATCCTTGGAGCGGAGAATGGTACGCCGCCGTGGAGAGCGCGGACTGCTTCTGCTACATTCTGCCCACTTGGGGCTACCAGTTCCTGATCAAGCCCTCCGCCGTGACCACAAACGGACAGTGGGCCATGTGCGAAGCACCCGTTCCTTATGTCAAGGGCGGCACATGGGTCGGCATCTATGACGGCAGCCAGAACAAAGACCTTGCATGGCTGTTCCTGCAATATTGCACGCTGAACGAAGAATCCGTCAAGGCATATGCCAGCCAGTATGGCGAATATGTCGCGCTCAAGAGCGTGGACGAAGCCCTTGCGCAAGAGCCGGGCGACGCCGTGCTCGGCGGACAGAACCTCTACGCCTTCTACAACGGCGTTATGGCAAAGATTCCCGCCGATCTGATGACGCAGTATGACGGAACGCTCAACAACGCCTTCCTCTCCGCCGTGAAATCGTATGTCTCCGGCGCGATGACGAAGGACGAAGCCATCGCGCAGTTTAAAGCGGATGCGCTGAACGCCTACCCCGATCTCACGATCGCGGAATAAGCAAATCTATGCGGGCGGGGCTGCCGCAAAACGCGGCAGCCCCTGCTCTTTGCAAAAGCAGTTTCGCTCATGATCGAATTTTTCGACCTAGCGAATGAATCTGAGGAAAGAAGGACTCGTATGCAAGCGATACCGGAAACGCAAATGCGGCGCAACAAACGGAGCAAGCTGGACAGAGGTTGGTACGGCTATCTGTTCATCGCTCCGTTTTTCGTCGTGTTTCTGATCTTTGGACTGTATCCCATCATCAGTACGTTTCAGCTGAGCCTGCAAAAATGGGACGGGCTGATGCCCGCGATACAAATCGGGTTCAAAAACTATGCGCGCATCCTGAGCGATCAGGTGTTCTATCTCTCGCTTTGGAACACCATTCGCATTTGGCTCGGCAACGCGATTCCGCAGTTTGGCATGGCACTTGTGCTCACCGCCATCTTCACCTTCTTTCGCGTACGCGGCAAAAACTTTTACCGCGCGGTGTTCTACCTGCCAAACCTGATCACCGCGACCTCGGTCGGCCTGCTGTTTAACCTGCTGCTGGATGGCGACAACTCGCCGATCAACCAATTGCTCATCGCCCTTGGAGTCAACGGAGCTCCGATCAGTTTCTTTATGAGTAAAACGCTCACGAGCGGTCTGGTTTCATTTGTGCAATGGTGGATGTGGTTTGGCTACACCACCGTCATCATCCTCGCGGGCACCACCACGGTTGACAAGAGTCTTTATGAGGCCGCGATGGTGGACGGCGCAAGCAAGTCCCAAACCTTTTGGAAGATCACGATCCCGCTGATTCAGCCGACGCTCGTGTACCTCGCGATCACGTCGTTCATCGGAGGAATGCAGCTCTTCGACGTGCCGCTGACGCTCTCCAACAACCTCGGCGACCCCGGCAAGGCGGTATTGACCGTCTCCATGTACCTCTACAATCAAGGCTTTAAAAACTTTAACTACGGATACTCCGCCACCATCTCCTGCGTGCTGTTTCTCTTTATCGCGGTGATGAGCGGCTTTGCATACAAAGCAATGCGCAGAAAGGATGGGGCTTACAAGCTATGAACAAGCCGAAATTTCGCTTTTCCGCGCTGACCATCCGACTGCTGCTGATCTTTCTCACCGTGCTCTGCGCGGTGCCGTTTCTCGTCGTGTTCATCAACAGCACGCATTCGAGCCTCGACATCATCAAGCAGTTCAACATTCTGCCCGGCGACTCGCTCAAAGAAAACTACAACACGATGCAATCGCTGGTCGATATCTGGCGCGGGTTTTTCAACAGCATCGTCATCACCGTTCCCTATACGTTGCTGACCGGATATTTTGGCGCGATGATTGCCTACGGCTTTGCCAAATACCGGTTTCGCTTTAAAAACGTTCTATATGCCATCGTGCTGGTGTCCATGATGATTCCGTCCCAACTCAGCATCATCGGCTTCTATCGCCTTTGCCTCAACCTAAAGATGACGAACAGCTACCTGCCGTTTATCATTCCCGGCATCGCAAACGCAACCACCGTGTTTTTCCTGCGCGGCATGATCGAACAGAGCATATCGGACTCCATGATCGAAGCCCCGCGCATTGAGGGTTGTTCCGAATTCGGCATCTTCAACCGAATCGTGCTGCCCTGCATCATGCCCGGCGTTGCCACAATGTGCATCTTCAACTTTGTTGCGTCGTGGAATGCATACATGGGACCTTTGATCATTCTCCAACGCAAGGAGCTCTACACCATGCCCGTCATGATCTCCATGATCAAAGGGCTTTACGTCACCAACTACGGGGCGATGTATCTCGCGGTCGCGATCTCCGTAATTCCCATCATGATCGTGTTTGCGATCTTCTCGCGCTACATCATAGACGGCCTGACCACCGGATCGGAAAAATAGGAGGAGTCACTTCATGGCACAAGTCATCTGGCATTCGTCCAACCAGCAGGCGCAATGGAAGGAGCAGCACTGCGCGCGCACAAGCGCGCCCGCGACGCTTCTTTGCGACGGTCGCTCCTATCAAAAGATGGAAGGCTTCGGCGGCTGCTTCAACGAGTTGGGCTACCGCGCGCTGTCGCATCTTTCGCCGGAGGATCGCGCGGCGTTCTTCACGGAGCTCTATTCGCCGGAACACGCGAATTTCAATCTCTGCCGTCTGCCGATCGGCGCAAACGACTATGCAGAGAATTGGTATAGCCTCGACGAAACGGCAGGCGACTATGCACTCGCGCACTTCAGCATTGAGCGGGACAAACACTGCCTGATTCCTTATATCAAAGAGGCGCAGACATATCAGCCGGAGATGAAGCTCTTTGCCTCGCCCTGGAGTCCGCCGACGTGGATGAAGAACCCGCCGGTCTATAACTGGGGCAAGCTGATCTGGACGCCGGAAAATCTTCGCGCCTATGCGCATTACTTCGCGCGCTTTGTGCAGGCATATGCGGCGCAGGGCGTGAACATCGATCAGGTTCACGTGCAAAACGAACCGGTCGCAAACCAGAAATTTCCATCCTGCATGTGGACGGGTGAAGAACTCAGAACGTTCATTCGGGATTACATCGGCCCCGTTCTACAAACGGAATGCCCCTCTACCGAGCTTTGGCTCGGAACGATCAACGCGCCGGGATGCGACTTTAACCGCCTGATCTTCGACAAATGGGCAAGCGAAGACTACGACTACTTCGCCAATATCGTGCTCTCGGATGAAGAAGCGCTGCAATACATCACGGGCGTGAGCTACCAGTGGGGCGGCAAGATCGCCATCCAGCGGACGTTTGAAAGCTGGTGGCCGCGCATCCGGCTCATGCAGTCCGAAAACGAGTGCGGCTTTGGCGACAACACCTGGGATTACGCGCTCTATGTTTGGACGATGATGAAACACTATATCAGCAACGGCGCAGAAAGCTATCTCTACTGGAATCCCGTTCTGGAGCCGATCGGGCGCAGCACGTGGGGAGACCCGCAAAACGCGATGGTGACCGTCGATCCCGCCAGCCGGCACTTTACGCTCAATCCTGATTTTTACGTGATGAAGAGCGTCTCCGCCGTCGTGCGGCGCGGCGCCGTCCGCCTCGGGATGCAGGGCGCATGGGCTGCGGACACCCTCGCGTTTCAAAATCCGGATGGTTCCCTCGCGCTCAGCGTATTCAATCCCTTCCACGAGGTGCGGGGCATGACCCTGCTTCACAACGGCGAAACGCTTCTCTTCCCGCTGGAACCGCGCTCCGTCAACAGCATCCTGATTCGATAACAGCGGCAATCCATCAAGCAACAAGGAGTACCCCAAATGCAGGCAAAGGCAACCATCACAACCTACCATAACGGCAAAACCTCGCGTTCTGTCGAAGAATGCATCATTTCCGCCGACAACGGCTCGCAAGAGCGGGATGTTGTCAACGTATACCCAAAGCTCGTCAATCAGCAGATGGAAGGGTTCGGCGGCGCAATCACCGAGTCCGTGGGATATACGCTCTCCAAAATGCCGTCTTCCGTGCAAAAAGAGATCCTCGGCGCCGTGTTTGGCGCGGACGGATTGCGATATACGCTCGTTCGAACGTCCATCGACAGTTGCGACTTTGCGCTGTCGCAATACGAGGCTTCGCCCGCTCCCGACGCGCCGTTTGACCTGCGGCATGACGAAACCTACGTCATCCCCTATATTCAGGCGGCGCAGGAGGTTTGCCCCGTACCGATCGGCGTTATGCTGACACCTTGGTCGCCGCCCGCATACATGAAGAGCAACGGCGAGCGCAGTCACGGAGGAAAACTGAAGCCTGCGTACTATTCCGTTTGGGCCGATTATATCTGCCGGTATATCCTCGCTTATCAGGCGCAC
>JAQVML010000134.1 GCA_028703645.1 Eubacteriales bacterium | reverse complement strand
TTGCAGACGCAGGCGCTTGCATGTTCTTCGTCATAAGGCGTCGTGATTTCTTCGAGCAGCTCCCGTGCGCGCGCGCTGCCTGCTTCGCTGATGCTGTAGTGCGTCCACTTTCCCTCCATCCGCGCGGAGACAATGCCCGACTCCACGAGAATCTTCATATGATAGGAAAGCGCACTCTGCCCGATGCCGAGGCTCTCGATCAAAGCACAGGCGCACTGCTCTCCGCCGCGCAACTGCTCCAGCACCTTCAGTCGGTTCTCGTCGCAAAACGCCTTAAAGATTTTTGCATTTTGCTCGTACTCTACACGCATGAAAACACCTCATATCAAAATATCTTGATGTATTGATTGTATGCCTCAAATCAAGATTTGTCAATATGAACTTTTCGTGCAGTACACGCATCCCATCCGCAACCAAAAAAGTGCTCAAAAAGAAGACTTTTCTTTTTATTTTCATCAGCGATAGAGTATACTGTTGTGTAATAGTGAATCGTCTGGCTCTTTGCGTATGTGGGCCGGTTCGCAAAATTTCTTCATCTCTCCTTCAAACCGAGGTTTTTATGACGCAAGCACAATCGCTCGAGTCCATCGCCCGCAAGCGAATGCACAACCTGTATCTCTCCCGACCCTGTCGTGATCTAGAGACGCTCTCACATGAGTTGATGGGCCTGCATAGCTGGTTTTACCGCAATGTCGCGTTCTCCGCGCTCATTCGCGGCGCGGACATCACAGCCTGGAAAACGAAGCTCACCAAGACCTGGCTCTATCGCGGAACGTTGCACGGCGTGGTCTATGAAGACCTGCCCCGGCTCCTCGCGCTGCATCCGGGAGAATCCTACCTCAACAGGCTTTTCGACACGCAATTGATCGAGACCATAGCGGACGAAGTCGTTCGGTATATGGAGGATGGGGTCACGTCCCGCGCGGAGTTTCGCAAGATTTTCAGCGCACAATACGGTCCCGAAATGATCGAGTCCTTGTTTTCACCGTGGGGCGGCATATTCGTGTACCTCGCAAGGCAGGGTCGCGTCGCGTTTCGGGACATGGCAAGCCGGGATTTCGATTTGATCTCCGCGGAACCGACGGAGTCGCTTGAGGACGTGCTGCCAGAGTTGGTGCGCCAATATTTCGCCGTATATGGGCCCGCCACGCTGAGCGATGCAGCTTGGTTTTTTGGTTTTTGGAAAGAGGAAGTGAATATTCTGCGAAAACTGCCGCTCGACGATATCGCAAGCTTTGATCTGGACGGCGTTCGTTATTATGACGCGAGCAATGAGGAGACCGAGGAGATTCCGCCGTTGGCGCTCCTCTCCGGTTTTGACCCGATCGTCGTTTCCTATACCGACCGAAGAGCAGTATTGCCGGTGGAATATAAAAGCCGGGTCATCCTCAAGTCCGGCATCTGTAACCCCTCTATCGCAATTGACGGACGCATCGCGGGCATTTGGAATATCACAAAAAACGAACCCGTCGTCGAGTTCTTTGAAAAGCAGCCAAAGCGCGTCGTCTCCGAGGCGCTGGCACGCGTAGACGATATTCGCTGGCGCATGCGCTAGACGATCGTCCTCGCCCATGTTCCAACGGAATTGACGCATCCGGAAAACAGCGGTTCTATTCCGCGTCAAAACCCTCATCTTAGTAAATGATCAATCACAGGAGGTACCTCTTGCAGAACAAGCGCCGTATTACAACCATTCTGATTGCAATCATATTCGCTTGCATGTTCGTCGTCGGAATCCTGAACTATCAGGATTATGGCGTATCGGTCGATGAAGGCATTCAGCGCCAGCATTCACTGATCGCTTACAAATACATCATGAAGCAGGTGTTTCATCACGATGTAAAGGAGCTCGCCAGCTATCCTGATTTGCCGGAATACGAGTACCGCTATTATGGCACATTCTTGCAGTTGCCGATGGTGTTTCTAGAGGATGTGCATAGCTTTTTTAACGATTTTGGAGACGTGATGCGCGCCCGTCATCTGGTTACGTTTCTCTATTGCTTCATCGGATATCTTTGCTTCTACTGGCTGGGAAAGCGCGTCTTTCAAAATCGATGGATTGCACTACTAGGCTCCGTCATGTTCTATCTCTACCCGCGCTTTTTCGCAACGCAGTTTTTCTATCTTAAGGACATGCTCTTCACCGCGACATTTATGGCGGCAATGTGGGTTTCCGTTTTGTTGATTGAAAAAGAGGGAAAGCCACTCTATGGTCTGCTGTTTTGCTTTGTTACAGCGATTTGCGCCAATGTGCGCTTTATTGGCATGATATTCCCCGCGCTCGTCATCGGATATTGGATCATTCAGGATGTGTTCATCCGAAAGATTTTCCGCCAAGGTATTAAAACAGTCTTGCGGCGCATCGGTACTTATGCCGCGCTGGTGCTCGGTTTTCTTGTGATCTATGTTGCGATTCATCCAGCATGTTGGGAAACGCCGCTGAGATCCATCGTTGCGGTCATCAAAACGTTTTCTTATTATGATGCATGGCGTGGGTCTACCATGTTTTTGGGGCAATGGGCGCCGTGGAACGATGTTCCCTGGACCTATATCCCCGTTTGGCTTTTCATCTCCCTTCCGGTTTGGTACCAGTTGCTCTTTTTTGGCGCGCTGGTCTTGTCGGTGCTTTTGATTCTGTTTCCAAAACGATTCTCCAAGCGTTTGTTTCCTCTGCAAGCAGGCGAAACAAAGCAAAGCTGGCTGGAGATTTTGCTGCAAGCGCCGTATCGCTATGTATTGTTTGCGCTCGTTTTATTCTTTGGCCCGCTCCTGCTTGTCATCTTAAATCGCTCGGTGCTCTATAACGATTGGCGGCAAATGTACTTTTTGCTCGTGCCGTATGTTTTTCTCGCGCAATTCACCGTGTTCGTATTGTTCCGTCTGTGCAACCGAACCTGGGTGAGAAACTCGGTTGTCGTTGCAATCTGCGGCGCGCTTCTGGTTCAAACAACATGGATCATCAATCATCACCCGTATGAGCATCAATATCTCAACCCGCTCGCCACGCCATACCGCGCGCTGTTTTGCCGCGATGCAACACGTGCGTCGCAATATGACGCAATCAAGTATCTGTTGAATCATGCGAAAGAAGATATCATCGTGCTCAATAGCGATAGCTCAAGTCTTCCCCTTGTGAAGTATCAAATTGCGCTGTTGACGCCCGAAGAACAGGCTCGCTTCCGTTATGAGCCGGGTGGCATGTATGAAATATCGGATTTTCGCTATGTGAATGATAAGTATATCGGTGACGACGGGTATGAAATATGGTATACCATCTACGTGGACGGTTGCCCGATTACACACGTGCTGCGCAACAATTCCCGCGCAGGGAATTGAGCAAGGAGGACACGATGCTACAAAAACTTTCGATCGTAATCCCTTTTTACAACGAAGTCGACTCTTTACCGGAGCTTTATGAGCGCATCTGTCAGAGCGCGAACGCTTGCGTTGCCGCGGGTCAGCTCGCTGACTGGGAATTCTGGTTTGTGGACGATGGCTCAACCGACGGTTCCACGCAGGTTGCGGAGCGCTTTACGGTTTCCGATCCCCGCGTGGGTCTCGTCGTGTTCCGCAAAAACCGCGGTAAAGCCGCGGCTCTGCAGGCGGGGTTTACGCGCGCAAGCGGGGACGTAATCATCACGATGGACGCGGACTTGCAGGACGATCCAACTGAGATTCCGCGCTTTCTTGAGCAGTTGGAGGAGGGCTACGACGTCGTCTCCGGCTGGAAAAAGCAGCGCAACGATCCCGCGGAAAAGCGCATTCCTTCGCGTTTGTTTAACGCGGTTACGGCAAAAGGATCCGGCGTTCCACTGCACGACTTCAATTGTGGTTTTAAAGCGTATCGAAGCGAAGTTGTGCGCAGTTTTACACTCTATGGCGAGCTTCACCGCTATATCCCAGTGCTAGCCGCACGATCCGGCTTTCGGATTACGGAGATCGTCGTACAACACCACAAGCGCGAACACGGAACTTCGAAATATGGCTTTGAGCGATATTTACGCGGTCTGTTTGACTCGATGACCACGCTGTTTCTGCTGAAGTATTTCGATCGACCGATGTACTTTTTCGGTCGCTTTGGATTAATCTCGTTCTTGATCGGGTTCGTCCTATGCGGTATACTGACCGTCGAGTGGCTTATGGGGCAGTCGATCGGAAATCGTCCGCTGTTGCTGCTTGGCGTCATGCTGATTTTGCTCGGCATGCAGTTTTTTGGAACCGGTTATCTCGCGAGCATGATCGTTGAGACGACTGCGCGCAAGAACTATTCGGAGGATCATATCAAAGCGGTCGTCAAGCAGGCAATCGCCGCTGAGAAATAAAAAACAAAGGATAACATTTTGATTCGAAAAGTGCTCTCCAATGAAATCATTCGTTATGGCATTTCAGGCGTGTTGATCACGCTGGTCAACCTCGGCGTATATACCGGTTTGCTCTCCCTCGGTATGCGCTTTGAAATCGCTAACATCATCGCGCTAGTGTTAAGCCGCGTTACGGGATTTGGTCTGAACAAGTATTTTGTGTTTCGCAGCACGCGCAAAGGCAGGTTTTGGCGCGAGTTCTGGGGCTTCATGCTCACGCGCGGATTATCCGGGTTGGTCGACTACTTTGGCCTGATTCTGTTGGTGAACCAATTCCACATGCAGAAAATCCTGTCCAAGGCGATCATCATGATCCTCGTGATCGTGCTTAACTACATCTTCGGCAAGTTCCTCGTATTTCGTCGCGGTGTGGCTTCTGCTGATTCGGCCAAGCAGTCGGAAAACGCGAAAAAGTACGATTCGAAAAATCCCCTGCGTCAATTGCTGGTGCAGCGCCTCGTCGACAAAATCACGCTGTTTGTGTCCGAGCAATCACTGCAGAGTACGAATTCCGATTCGATCAGGCCGAACATCGATATTCTGGATGCCGGTTGTGGAGAGGGTTTTATCGTGCAACAGCTGCATTCCGTTTCGCCGGAACAAACCATCGTCGGGCTGGATGTCTCGCAGGACGCTCTAGAGATCGCCACGATGCGCAATCCGGAGATTCGCTTTGTGTCGGGCTCTGTCTACACGCTCCCCTTCGAAGATGCGAGTATTCGCACCGTTCTGCTCTCCGAAGTGCTGGAGCATCTAGAAGACCCTGCTTCCGCCCTGCGTGAGGCAGAGCGTGTCGCAAGCCGCTCCATCATTGTCTCCGTGCCGCACGAGCCTTGGTTTCGATTGGGCAATCTTCTCACGTTTCGGCATCTTTCCCGGCTAGGGAAC
>JAQVML010000133.1 GCA_028703645.1 Eubacteriales bacterium | reverse complement strand
CTGCTCTCCGGCGCGGATGCGCTGGCGGAGGACAAGCTCTTTGCCACACTCGATCCCATCGTGCGCAAGATCACGCTGCCAAACGGCACGGAGTGCCTGCTGAGCGACACGGTCGGTTTTATCAACAAACTGCCGCACGATCTGGTCAACGCGTTTCGCTCCACGCTGGACGAGGTTTGCGATGCGGACCTCGTGCTGCACGTGGTCGATAGTTCCAGCGATTATTACGATGTGCAGATGCGCGTGGTCGAGGAGGTATTGACCTCGCTCGGCGCGCTGGATACGCCGAGAATCGACGTTTATAACAAGATTGACAAACCTGAATCCAAGCCGAGGAGCGGCGGCATCACCATCAGCGCAGCGACGGGATCGGGCATCGACACCCTTCTGCACGCCATTGAGGAAGCGCTCGCAAAAACGCAGGTGCGGCTTGAGGTCGTGGTGCCATATGACAAGCACGGCGCGATGCAGATGATTCGCCAGAGCGCGACCATCTTGGCAGAATCGCACGAGGAGGACGGCACCCACCTGACGCTACTGCTCAACGAGAGCGAAACCTGGCGCATCAAGAAGGCGATTTCGGGTTAACGAAACAGAAAACGCAAGCAACACAAAAGCCGCCCGATTGAATGGGCGGCTTTGCTGTTACTTAGACTCTTACTGAAACGCGTGCGGTTGCGCGTCGCTGGGCATGCGCCAGTCTCCGCGCGGAGAGAGGGCGACGTTGCCGATGCGGGGGCCATCCGGAATGCAGTTGCGCTTAAACTGCTGGGCAAAGAAGCGGCGGATGAACAACGAATACCATTTTTCGATCGTCGCATGATCATAATCTCCGTCAAACGCATATTTCGCGAGGCGGACGATCTTCTCCTTGCCTCCTCCGCGACGCAGCAGATGGTAGAGGAAGAAATCGTGCAGCTCATACGGCCCTACGATATCCTCGGTGACCTGCGTGATTTCGCCATCCTTCGGCGGCAGCAGTTCCGGGCTGACGGGCGTATCGACGATGTCGATCAGCACCTCTTTCAGCGCATCATCCGATTTGCTCGCGACATGGCGCAGCATCGCGCGGATGAGCGTCTTTGGCACGTCCGCATTGACGCCGTAGTTGGACATGTGGTCGCCGTTAAACGTAGCAAATCCAAGCGCGAGTTCACTGAGATCGCCGGTACCGATGACGAGCCCGCCATACATGTTGGCGAGATCCATCAGCACCTGCGTGCGCTCGCGCGCCTGCGCGTTTTCAAACGCCGCGTCGTGGACATCCATCGTGTGTCCGATGTCATCCAGATGCTTCTTTACGCTTTCGCCGATGTTGATTTCCCGCATGGAAATGCCGAGTGCGTTGCAGAGCTTCTCCGCGTTGGCGCGTGTGCGAACGCTCGTGCCGAAGCACGGCATCGTCACCGCGACGACGTCCTCCGCAGGACGCTTGAGCAGCGCGAGCGCCTCTTTGCTGACGATCAGCGCGAGGGTGGAGTCCACACCGCCGGAGATGCCGATGAGCAGCTTTTTTGCGCCCGTGTGTTTGATCCGCTGGGCAAGGCCGTGGCTCTGAATCGCGAGCACCTGATCAAACCGCGTTGCCGCGCTTGCGCTGGTGTCCGGGATAAACGGCGTTTTCCAAAACGCGCGTGTGAGCTTGGTTTCGGTAATGTCCATCGAGAACGGAATGCGCACGATATCCGTGTTGTCAAAGAGCTTTCGGGCAAAACGCCTGCGCTCGCGGGAGAGAAACTCCAAATCGACTTCGCTCACACAATAGCCCGGCCCGAATGGCTTTGCTTCCGCCAGCATGGTGCCGTTTTCGCAGATCATATCGTGGCCGGAGAAGACCACGTCCGTGGTGCTCTCGCCCGTGCCCGCGCTGCAAAAAACATAGGCCGAGTTGGTGCGGGAGCTTTGGCTCTGCACGAGCATGCGGCGGTAATCCACCTTTGTGACCGCCTCGTCGCTCGCGCTGAGGTTTAAAAGAATGCTGGCTCCGCAGTCCGCAAGCAGGGTGGAAGGCGGAACGGCGGCCCAGAGGTCCTCGCAGATCTCCACGCCGACGGCAAAGAGCGGCATTTCGCGGCAACAGAACACGAGGCGGTTGCCAAACGGCACTTTCTGGCCGAAGAGCTCCATCTCCTCGATAGTTTCCAGCGCCGCAGCGTAGGTGCGCTTTTCGTAAAACTCGCCATAGTTACCGAGGTGCGTCTTGGGAATTACGCCCAGCACACGCCCGCTTTGCACGACCGCCGCGCAGTTATAGAGCAAATGCCCGAATACGATCGGTACCCCAATGGCGACGAGCATGTCGCTGCCGGCGGTGGAGATTGTGATGCGCTCCAGCGCGTGCATGGCGGCGTTCGTCAGCGCGGTGCTAAGCACGAGATCGCCGCAGGTGTAACCCACAATGGTCAGTTCCGGCAGCACCAGCACCTTCACTCCGTCCGCTTCCGCGCGGCGAATCAGCGCGATGATCGCATCCGCGTTGTATTCGCAGTTGGCAACTTGAATCTCCGGCGTACCGGACGCGACCTTGACAAATCCATCTTTCATGTATGTTATGTTCTCCGTTCGGTTCATTTCATCTAAAAACTTGCAGAATGCGAGTAACAGCCCTCTATCTCATGCTCATTTTATGCAATCAGCAAAAGGATGTCAATCTTACTCGACACCGCATAAAAAAGGCGTGGAGCGAGATCGGCACATCGTTACAAAATTGTGAAATTCAACAGAGTTGCGCGCTATCGATAATTGAAGACTTATTTTGTGGTATAATAACAGAAAATTGCCCCAAAACGCGAATGGAATCTGCGCGACTCGGGGGGGACGCAAGGAGAAAAGTTATGTTGACGATTGAACACCTGACCAAGTGCTATGGCGGAGAAGTAAAGGCCGTAGACGATCTGAGCTTGACCGTGATGCCGGGGGACATCTACGGTTTTATCGGCCACAACGGCGCGGGAAAGACCACAACGCTGCGCGCGATTGCGGGAATTCTTTCCTTTGACAGCGGAACAATCACTGTCGATGGAAAGAGCATTGCCGACTCTCCGATTGAATGCAAACAGCAAATGGCGTATATTCCAGACAACCCCGATCTTTACGAGCACCTGACCGGCATCCAGTACCTCAACTTTGTTGCGGATATCTACGGCGTGAGCGCCGCGGATCGCGACGCGCGCATCCAACGCTATGCGGATGCGTTTGAGATGACGCCGCGCCTCAACGACTTGATCGGCAGCTGTTCCCACGGTATGAAGCAGAAGATCGCGGTGATCTCCGCGCTGATTCACGAACCCAAACTGTTGCTGCTGGACGAGCCGTTTGTCGGCCTTGATCCCAAGGCCGCGCATACGCTCAAGACCATTATGGCGGAGATGTGCGCAAACGGCAGCGCAATCTTTTTTTCGACGCATGTGCTTGAGGTTGCGGAAAAGCTCTGCAATAAGATTGCCATCATCAAGAATGGTAAGCTGATTGCGGCGGGCGAGATGGACAAGGTGAAGGGCGATGAATCGCTGGAAACACTGTTTTTGGAGTTGACGGACCATGCGTGAATTCTGGATTTTAACGAAATTGCAGGTGAGCTCCCTCTTCGGGATCAACAAAATCCTGCACATGAAGAATCAAGAAGAGAAGAAGCAGGGCAAGCGCGCGCTGGGTTCGCTGGTCGCGATGGTGTTTGCAATGGGCTATATGTCCGTGTTGTATAGCTATATGCTCGCGCGCTCGTTTCAAATGTTTCACACGCTGCCGACATTGCTCGGCATCATGGCGCTGGCGGCGAGCCTGCTGATCCTCGTCTTTTCAATCTTTGAGACAAAGGGCGTGCTGTTCGGCTTTGGCGACTTTGATATCGTGATGAGCTGGCCGGTCAATGTCCGTGCCGTGGCAGCGAGCCGGGTTTTCAGCATGTATGCGTATAACTTTGTCTATGCGTTTTTGCTGTTGCTGCCCGCGGGCGTGATCTATGCCATCATGGCGGCGCCGCCGCTGTGGTATTATCCGCTGTTTCTGCTTTCCATCTTTCTGCTGCCCGCACTGCCAACCATCATCGGCGCGCTGCTTGGCACGCTGCTCACGGTTGCGACCGCGCGCATGAAGAAGAGCAGTATTGCGAGCGTCATGGCGCAGATGGTGCTCGTGTTCGCGTTGATGTTCGTCTCAATGCGGAGCGGAATGGCGTTTGACGACCCGGGCAAGCTCGGCAATCTAGCCGATACGTTTCAGCCGATCATCAGCGGCATGTACCCGCCGGCGCAGTGGTTTCAGGATGCGCTTGCGACCGGATCGATCAGCGCTCTGCTCTGGCAGCTGCTGCTGACCGCCGCGACCATCGGGATTCTGATCTTCTGGCTTGGTAAAAACTTTGTCTCGATCAATTCACGCATCAAGAGTAAACCCCGCGGTGAAACGTTTGTGATGAGCAAGCAGGTTCACTCCACGAAGTCCTCGGCGCTGTTTCGGCGTGAACTCAAGCGGTATTTCAGCTCTAGCCTATATGTGGTCAACACCGCTTTTGGCTTTGTGATGATGATCATTGCTTCCGTTTTACTGCTGGTCAAGGCGGATGCAGTGCTAAAGATGTTAGATATGCCGGATATGCCTTCGCTGCCCGCGTTGGTGCCGTTTATATTTGGCTGGCTGGTGTCCATGGGTTCGACGACTGCGAGCGCCATCTCGATGGAGGGCAAGTCGCTCTGGATCATCAAGAGTCTGCCCGTCTCCGCGCGGGAATGGCTCGCGGCAAAGCTCAAAGTGACGCTTGTGCTCGCGATTCCGAGCATACTCATCAGCTCAACGCTGGTTGCCATCGGACTAAAGATGAGCTTGCTTGATACGCTCTGGATGTATCTGCTGCCGATTGCTTATAGCTTTGCGTTTGGCGTTCTCGGGTTGTGGGTAAATATCCGCATGCCGAGGTTGGACTGGCAGAGCGAGGCCGAGGCAATTAAGCAGGGCGGGGCGACGATGATATCCGTCTTTGCTGGCATGGGCGCGGGATTTGCTCCCGCAATCGTGGCGGCTACGACCGGCAGCACACTTGTCGCTCCGATTACGATCGCGGTGCTGGTCCTCTTCACAATCTGGATGTGGACCTCGCTGGTGCGCAGCGGGGAAAAGCGCATGCTGCTGCTGCATTCCTAACACACGATGCAAAAAACAAACATCCCGCAGGTGAAAACCAGTGGGATGTTTTTGCATGCGTTTGAGTTTTATGAAAGCCGATTATTCGCGTTCGATCTCGTTGCTAATGGCGTTGATTTCGCTTGCGACGTT
>JAQVML010000132.1 GCA_028703645.1 Eubacteriales bacterium | reverse complement strand
CGCCGTTTGACCTGCGCGTAGCCGGATTTACTAATATTTATACGGGTTCATTGTCGCATTCCAACCCGTGTTTGTCAATTCCGTGCGTCCGGTTTCGGGCGAATGAAAACCGCTCTTTTACGACGCGGAAAAAAATGGTATTCTATAAAAGAAGGATTGGTTTTTATCGGGTGGTTTCAAATGAAACCATGCGGAAGAACCGGCAACACACGAGAGGGGCAAATCAAACGGCTATCATGCGAATTGGACTGCTCGGCGGCACATTTAACCCCATTCACCGCGCGCATGTGCAGATGGCCGAGATTGCACGGGACGAAGCCGCGCTGGATCTAGTATGGATCATGGTCGCCGCCGACCCGCCGCATAAAGCGGTGGACGAGGACGTGCCCGCGCGCGAACGCTATCGCCTGGCGCAGATTGCGGCGGAAGGAAAAGAACGCATCGTCGCGAGCAATCAGGAGATTTTGCGCGGAGGAAAGAGCTATACGCTCTTGACCTTGCAAGAACTCAGGCAGCAGTACCCGGACGCCGAGATTTCGATCATCATCGGCAGCGATACCCTCAGCGACCTGCCGAACTGGTATCATCCCGAGGAAGTGCTCAAGATTGCAAACGTCCTCTGCGTGCCGCGCGTTGGCATTGAGCAAAACGATACGGCAGCCGCGCAGATGCTGCGGGAGCGATATGGCGCGCGAGTGCGTCTGCTTTCCGCCAAGGCGGACATGATCGCGTCCACCGAGATTCGAAAGCGGCTCACGGCGGGGCTTTCCGTGGAAGGGCTCATGCCGGAGCGCGTGGAGCAGGCGATGTATGAAGGCGGCGCGTATTTTCCAAAGGATGTTCGTGCGCTGCAGGAGCAGTGCCGCGCGGCGCTTTCGCCCAAGCGATATTCCCATGTTTGCGGCACCATGCGCGCCGCGGCAAAACTCGCCGCTTTGTGGAAGCAGGACGCGCAACAGGCGCGGATCGCGGCGCTGCTGCACGACTGCGCAAAGTGCCTCCCGCAGCTTGAGCAGGAGATTCTCTCCGGCGACGAATCAGGAATCGCGCCCGTCTACCACGCGTTTGCGGGAGCGGTGCTCGCGAAGATGGAATACGGCATCACCGACGAAACCATTCTCCGCGCGATTCGGCTGCACACCACGGGGGATTGGGGTATGACGGATTTCGACGCGTTGATCTACACCGCGGACCTCGTCGAACCCACACGCACGTTTACCGGCGTTGAAGACTATCGTGTGCACGTTTCCCAGGGGATCGATGGCTTTATGCGGTACGCGTTGCGCCGGGTTTCCGCGCTGGTCGAGAGAAAAGGCGGCAGGGCACACCCCGCATCCGATCGGGCAATCGCCTGGTATGATCAACAATCGCATTGACACAAACACGACGCTTGCGTCAAAAAAACACACAATACGAACCATAGAAAGCACGGAGGAAAACACTTGAACGAATCCATCAAACAAAAGGCGCTCGGCGTCTGCGAAATTCTCTACAATAAGAAAGCACAGGACATCGTCGCCATTCATGTGGCGGATAAGACCATTGTCGCGGACTGGTTCATCATCTGCAACGGCAGAGCCGTACAGCAGGTGAAGTCCCTCGCGGACGAAGTCGATCAAAAGGCCGAAGAGCTGGGGCTCACCTTGCGGCGCAGCGAAGGCTATGGCGAGGGCAAGTGGATCGTGCTTGACTTTGCGGATATCCTCGTGCATATCTTTTATCCGGAAGAGCGCAAATATTACAATATGGAGCGCCTCTGGGACGAAAGCGACAGCGCGATTCACTATTCCCAGATCAAGGAAGAAGAGGAGCGCGAAGCCGCGCGGCTCAAGAAGGAACAGAGCGGGAAGTAAGCGAACGAATTACCAACACGTAAGTGATTTGCAATAACAAGTTGTAACTATATTGGTTCGATAGAGCACGAATGATACTCATAGATGCTTTTACAGCAGTGGGGGATGTATTATGAGGCGTAACCGGTTGCTTCAGCTTTGCTTTATGCTATTCACGGTTGTGTTCTTATATAGCGTTCCAGTCTTTGCTGCTGCTGCAAACGTGCCCAAAGTGGTAGTACAGGCAGCGAATTCCGTTGTTTATATTGAATCTGGTGTTGGTGACAAAGCCGCCGCAGGGTCAGGGTTTGTTGTTTATAAAGACCAATCGGGCACATTCATCGCAACAAACAATCATGTGATTGAAGACGGTACGGATTCTATTTACATTTGGATTTCTGATTCAATACGCGAAAGAGCAGAGATTGTTGCAAAAAGTGAAACTCAAGATTTAGTGATTTTGCATCTGCCAGTAAAAATGGATGTAAAACCACTCACGCTGAACGAAAAGGTTGAGCAAGGCGAAGAAGCATATGCAATCGGATTTCCCGCGGGAGCGGATGCGCTGTCAAACACCATTGCACATGTTGGTAGCGAAGCGACAATAACGAGTGGCATTGTAAGTTCAATTCGCGAGGCAAGTCTACTCAACAATTCAGCAAGCGTAAAGATACTCCAAATCAGTGTAGATATTAATTCGGGCAACTCAGGCGGCCCTCTTCTGAATCATAGAGGTGAAGTAATTGGGGTCAATGCGCTTGGCGTTATTGGAGCACAAGGGATTAATGGCGCAATTTCATCAGAAGAATTGATCAAGCTAATTAAGACATATAACCTATTTGATCCATCTCAAACGATATCAGCATTGCTTCTTGTAGCGATTACAACTTGTGGATTAGTCTTAATACTTGCGTCAGTTTGGCTTTTTGTGAGATGGTTTCAGAAAAAGAATATAAAAAGGATGCCTCTCCCCGCGTATCTAGCAAGACGAACCACTCCTCTCGATTGCAATACAGCAGTATCACTTTTAATGCCATTGGCACTATATTTGAAAAATAAGCATGATGCCGGAAGCGTCTCATTACGTTTGTTCCCTGGCAATATAATCGTTACGTCGGACGGATGTAGGTTGGCGGACAGCAGGGATAATTCGACGGAACGCTTTCTTTCTCCGGAACAGAGAAAAGGTTCGTTCTCTGGTATTCCCGCCGATATCTATTCGTTTTGCGCAGTGCTTGATTATATGCTTGAGAAAACATTTCAAAGCATAGCAGTTGAAGACGAAAAGCCGGATGAATACATTGAAATCAGACGTATTATAGGAAAAGGTTTGTCTAAACAACCGACAAGCCGATACGTATCGATGCAAGAATTGATTTTTGATTTAGCGCCTTTAAATACCGGAATTTCCGTTGACTTTGTTGAACGAAAAAAACGTAAGTCGAAGAACCAGAAACCAAATCATAAAGCATGTACTGCTATAATTTCTGATGCAACAACCATTGAACAACAAGCGAAAGATGATGAGACAAAAAAACGAACACGCAAGAAAAAAGCCTTGGTTTTTGGAACTGCAGTTTTATCTATCTTGATTGTCGCGCTTTCAGCATTCTCTCTTATCAGCAGGAATACCGCTTTACAGAGAGCAGACGGATTCGATTTTGATAATGCGGTTAAAATATTTTATAAAATTCCCTTTGGAAAGGTTTTATTTCCAAAGGAGCAAGAGTATCTCTCAGCAGCGCAACTTGTAGTAGACAGAAAATATGACGAAGCGGAGATTGAATTTAGAAAACTTGGCAACTATCGTAAAGCAAGTGCCGCAATCATCGAAACGAAATACCAAAAGGGTGTTTATTATCTCTCAAACGGTGATTATTTGGTCGCTTCACTTGTTTTCTCAGATGTTGGAGACTATAGGGATGCAGTTAATTTGGAAAAGGAAGCCAGACTCCGAAGCGCTGTTGATTTGGTGGAAACGGGGAAGTTTGACAACGCAATAAAAGTACTTAAGGAATTGGTCAGTGAAAAATACGACCCTGCAAGAAGTGCTATTTATGAAGCCTATGCAAAAAAAGCAGAGAAGATAGCGTCTGATGGACACTACGGCGGCGCTTATGAAACGTTGCTCGAAGCAAAGAAATACGGCGATTTTTCTGAGAAACTGAAATACTATCGAGAAGCTGCGTATCAAGCCGGGATTGCATTTTATCGTAGCGGTGAAAATTCGTCGGCACGTCTTGAGCTAAGTATGATCGGAAATTATCTTAGAACAGAAGATTATCTTCTTTTGTTATATGCGAAAGGAACTAGTTCAAGCTGGCTGTCACCAATCACAAGCGCAGAAATGGATAGACTTAAGTCCCTTATAGGGTTTGAAGACACTGCCTATGTACTAGTGATGGGGCAATCGACTGCTGTAGGATATTTAGCCGGAACTTGGCGTGGGGATGGGTGCTATTTTTCGATGAAGATGGATGGTCAAATCCGATATAATCTTCCATATTTTAATTATGGAGATTATTATAAAATCGAAAAAGGATATGTGTTGTTATATCCCCAAAACAATCTATTATCAACAAAGAAGCTCTTTAGAATCACAGTATTAACGGAAGATTGTATTAGGGTTTTTGCGTTTAAAAACAACAAAGCTTATAAACTCTATAGAGAATGATCTATAGAAGCCACATTTAATACGTATCGTGCAAACGAATTATTTCCAACCACGAAACCCCGAAGTAAATCCGTTTATGAGGAGGGATCAGCAGATGGAAGAACAGGAACTTCGGATCATATTAAAGCGCTTTGCGGACTCGGAATGGGAGCTGATTGCGGCTCCCGCAAACGCGTATCTGAACGGGGAGGACTGCAACGATTGGCTGATTTCGGCGGTCGAGCAGGCAAATGAAGAGTGCGGCAACTGCGGTTGCGAATACGATGAACTCTATCGCAGGTTTCTTGAACTGAAGCACGAACTGTAGGAAAGCGGAAACGCGAGAACCCGCCGGCTGCCGCCGGCGGGTTCTTTTGCGCGTGCTATAAAGAAAGCACGTCTTATTATTGGATGCAAAGCGAAAAAGGTATGTGGAAATTATTGCCAGAACGATTTCGTTGAAACTTCTTTGATTAAAATCGAAATAAGCAAGCAGTCTAAGCGAATGACCGCAGATTCGATTTTTAATAAAAATTTCGTAGAAATTGCAAACACTCTGCAACGATTTCGGTTTTTGCGCAGTGTTGTATATAGAAGCGGCTTTGGCGGTTTGCAATCGAAATTTGGTTGTGGCATACTGAGGCAAAGAAGCGATCGTTCGTCCGGAAACGCAAATTTTTACAGTCGCCATCCAAAGGACTCCCGCCGGAGGAAGGCAAAAAATGAGCAAAAGATCATACAGGACCCACTGCGCGCGGCAAAGAAGCATCCGCTGCGCTGCGGAAAGGAGCGCATATGAAACTCTTCA
>JAQVML010000131.1 GCA_028703645.1 Eubacteriales bacterium | reverse complement strand
CGCGACGTTTTCTGCTGCGAAAGCCGCTCTGGATACCGCGCTGGAAGCCGCGGGCATCTCGACCGATACGCTCTATGGCGTGCCCGAGGAAGCAAAGGACGGAACCGGAAAGATGAACAACCGTCCCACGCTGGACACGGACGAGATCGGCTCCGCCATATCCGCGCTGGCGGATACCGACGCGAACAAAGGCGAGTTGACCCAACTGCTTGCAAACTATGAGGCGGCGCTGGCGGCTCAGAACGCAGGGGAAGCGTCCTCGCTGAGCGAAACGGAGCGAGCCGCCTTGAGTAACGCGGTGCAGAGCGCGGAGAACGCGCTGCTCGAAGCCTCGCGTAACGCAGGCATCATCGGCGGCAATGGTCGCGGACAGTTCGTCAGCGGCTATGCGTATGGCAAAGCGGAGATGGATGTGGACGCGATGATGGCGCAGATCAACGCGCTGGATGATGCAAACGAACAGAAAGCGACGCTGAACGCGCTGCTGACCGCCTATCAAAACGCGTTGATGGCGCAACAAAACGCGGATCAAAGCGCGATGAGCGAAGCGGAGCGCGAAGCACTGCAACAGGCGACTGACGCCGCGGCGGACGCGCTGAAGGAAGCGATGGAGAACGCGGGTCTCGATACCCAGATTCAAAATCGCGCGCAGGAGCAAAAGGACTATGGGTTCCAGATTGTGTCCGGCGACGGCTCAACAGATGAGGGAGACGGTGGAGCGATCACGTCCTTCTTCGACTGGCTCAAATCCCTCTTTCAATAAGGGTGTAAGGCAGGTTGCACTTTAGAAATTGCGCATTGCGTGATACGATAATGCTGCGGGGAGCGGGTCTCCCCGCGGCAAACAGAATGCGTGAGGATGATACAAACGCAGGAAATGGATCAACCAAACAGCATGGGCTTTCGCGAATCGGCGCTCGCGCTGCGCGCACAAACGGATGAACGCGCACGCGAGGAACTCATTACTCGACAGGAAAGGAACATTCTTCGAATCGCTTCCCGCGCAAAGCATCGCTTTGTGACAAAGAGTGACGACGAATGGGCGATTGCTTTGTGCGCCTTTTCGCACGCGATCGACACCTATCGGGCGGAGAACGGCGCGTTTGTACCCTATGCGGAGATGTTGATTCGCCGCAGCCTCATCGACGCGTATCGATCGGAAGCCAAGTACGCGCAGGAACTATCCGTTTCGCCGGATTTGTTTGACGGCAACGCGGAAGAGGGGGAGCGCAATCCCGTGCTCGGCGCGTCGATTCAGGCGAGCGAGCGCGCGGCGGACACGACCCTGCGGGATGAGATACTTGCCGCAAACGAGGCGTTGCAGCGGTATGGATTCCGATTTTATGATCTCACGAGCTGTTCGCCCAGCCGCGCGAGCTCCCGGGAAGCTTGCTTTCGCGCGGCGGAAGCGATTGTCAACTGCGAAGAGATCTTTTTACAGGTTGTGCGAACGCGACAACTGCCGGTCAAGTTTCTGGTTCGGCAAAACGAGATTCCCGGCAAGTTGATCGAGCGATATCGAAAATACATCATTGCGGTCGTGGTGATCTATGCCGGAGATTATCCCGCATTACAAGAATATATCCATTTGGGTCGGGGGAAACAGGTATGAAGGAGCTAAAGAGCGCGATCATCGTGGAACTACGCGGCTCTTACGCTGCGGCGCTGCGGGAAGACGGCGTGTTTGTACGCATCCACAACGCGGGATATGAAATCGGCGAAACGGTGTCGCTGGAACAGGACGAGCTGCCCGTGCAAAACGTGCAACTCAAGCGCCGTGGCGCGCGGTTGCGTGCATATGCCGGCGTGGCGGCGGGCTTTCTGCTGTTGCTGTTCGGCGGCTGGAAAGGCTATACGACCCCGGTCGGCGTAGTGAGTCTGGACGTAAACCCCTCGATCGAATACTCCATCAATTATTTCGACAAGGTATTGGACATCACCGCCGTCAACGACGACGCGGCGAGCATTCTGGCGGGGCTGGACGAAACCTCGCTGCGCTATCGTTCGGTGGACGAGGCCGTGGAACAGACGATTCTCGCATTGCGCGAGAACGGATATCTCGCTGAAACGACGGAAAACGACGTGGTCATTTCGGCGTCCTCTTACAGCGCGCGCCATACGGAGCAGATTGCAGACCGTTTGAGCCAGCGTGTCGGGCGGCAAACCGACCTGACGGTGTATTCCGTTGCGGTGTCGCGCGGCGAGGTGCAGAGCGCGCATGCCCTTGGCGCGAGCGCGGGCAAGTTGCACATCGTTGAGCGCCTCGGCGAAAGCTGGGAAGAGGATACGTCGTTTGATCCGCAAGACTGGCTCGAGCGCCCCGTGCGCGATATTATTCGCGAAACAAGAGAGCAGGCAAACGGAAAGAAGCCGAATCAGGCTGATTCCAAAGCGACGACAGAAGGTCAGATGGATGCAGTGACCGGCGGAGAAAAACAAACGCAGGGGCAGCAAAGTCAGCAGACGCAGCCGGACACAACGCCAAAACCGCAGCCGACAGGCGGAATGAATCAGGATTCCCCTCGTCAGGGCGAAACAAAATCGGGCGGAAAAGGGCCGTAAGCGGGACATAAACACACCGATCGTGAAGGCATTTCTCTTGATGGGAACAGGTTGTCATCGAAAGCTGGCGGAGAAGCGCCCGTCTTTCGACGGTTGTTTTTTTTTCGTTCGTTGATATAATGAAACAAGCGTAGGCGAATCGTTTACGCAATTATTGAAAACTGTATAGTCTGTAAAAGAACCGTCGTTGCAGATCGCAAAGAAGGGCTTTTCAATATGATACCGATGAGGTAAGCGTTATGAAGAAAGCCGCTTCTATTTTTTTGCGGTCTGAGGTCACAAAACAGGATATCGAACGATTATCAAGCTGGATGGAGCGCCCGCAGGTGACTCGCTATCTCAACGAGCACGCGCAGATTTCGCGCTCGCTCTCGGCGCTGAGTTGGGAGGTGCCGGAGCCGCTGCTGGGGCAGAGGCTCTCTTCGGGCGGGATGTTTTACTTTATCTGTCTAGGTTGCCGCCGACCGATCGGGTTTATTTCGCTCAAACGCATGTCTTTTGCGGGTGATTGGGAAATTGTTGCCGCCATCGGTGAGCCGTTGCTTTGGGGCGCGGGTTTTGGCGCGCGTGCGCTGCGGCTTGCGTTGCAGGAGGCGTTTTATCCGCGTGATTCGCAGGTGTTGCGATTGCACGCGACCATTCATCACAAAAACACGCGCTCCATGCGCTTGTTTCTGCACGCGGGATTCCAGCCGACAGGCGAGGCGGGCGCTTGCACGAGGTTGATGATCACGCGCGAATGCTTTTTTGCTCCAAAGAAAGATGCCGCAATTCAAGCGCAAAGTTGATTTCTCCTGCGCTTGTAAAACAACCCTCAATAGCGTATACTAGCGGGCGTATGTGATTTTTTGGGGAGTAAAAACAACAGGCATGATTCGCAGTTTTCTGACCAGTTTGAAACAGGAATTTACGGGATACGGCGCAAAGTCCCTTTCGAAAGATTTGATGGCGGGCGTTACCGTTGCGGCGGTAGCGTTGCCGCTCGCGCTCGCGTTTGGCGTCAGCAGTGGTGCGGACGCGGCTGCCGGGCTCATCACCGCGATCATTGCGGGCGTGGTGATTGGTTCGCTCTCTGGCGCGTTTTACCAGATATCCGGCCCAACGGGCGCGATGGCCGCAATCTTGATCTCCATCGTCTCAAAGTATCAAATGCAGGGCGTATTTCTGGCGACTTTGATGGCGGGTGTGTTCCTGCTTCTGGCTGGCGTACTGCGCCTCGGCAAGATGACCGCCTACATTCCCGCACCGGTCATCACGGGCTTTACGTCCGGCATCTCAATTCTGATTGCCGCGGGTCAACTGGATAATTTTTTTGGCGTCAAGTCGGTGGGCGAGGACGTTGTCGAGCGCATCGGCAGCTATTTTTCACTTGGGTTTTCACCGAACCTCTATGCGCTTTGCATCGGGCTGTTCGTGATTCTCTTCATGATCGCATATCCGAAAAAATGGAACGCGGTCGTCCCCGGTTCGCTGGTCGCGATCATTCTTGCCACTGCGTCAGCCTCCCTGCTTGGGTTTGATGTGGCGCGCGTGGGCGAGATTCCCAAGACGCTGCTGCCCGCAGAACGGCTGAATCTGGCAAAGATCGATGTGCATACGCTGCTCCGGCTCGCGTCACCCGCGTTTAGCATCGCGATGCTCGGCATGATTGAGAGTCTGCTTTGCGGCTCTAGCGCATCGCGCATGACGGGCAAGCCCTTCAACAGCGATCAGGAGCTGATTGCGCAGGGTGTTGGCAACATCATACTGCCGTTCTTCGGCGGCATTCCGGCAACCGCCGCCATTGCGCGCACGAGCGTCGCGGTTAAGAGCGGCGCTGTCACGCGCGTAACCAGCATTGTGCATGCGCTAGTGCTGGTGGTGTCCATGTTTTTGCTGGCTCCGGTCATGTCGTCCATCCCGCTCGCGGCGCTTGCGGGCGTACTCATGGTGACCGCGTTTCGCATGAACGAGTGGTCCGCTATCCGCTATATGTTCTCGCGAAAATTCAAGGGTGCCATCCTGAAATATTTCGTTACGATGATCGCGACGGTGATCTTCGATCTCACGACGGCAATCGCGCTCGGCGTATTGGTGGCGTTGCTGCTGCTCGTGCGGAGACTCTCCAAGATCGAAATCAACATTGAGACCGTGGATGCAGAGCGCCTCTCCGCGGATGGCGAGGAAATCTGCCGCCGCTATGGCTCTGCGCGGGTCGTCTACATCGCGGGCGCGATGATCTTCGCCAACACGCAGGCGGTCGAAGGAATCCCAGCGAGTATTCCGCTCGATTGCGACGCCGTGTTTTTCTCGATGCGCGGGGTGTCGTATCTGGATGTATCGTGTGCGCAGGCGTTCGAGGGCGTGATTCTATCGCTCAAGAAACGCGGCATCCGCGTCGGCTGCTGCGGACTATCTTCGGAAACGCGCAGAACGATGGAGCGAAGCGGGATACTCGCCTTGATCGGCGAAGAAAACGTGTATTGGAGCATTGACCGCGCGCTGACGCTGGATTGCGACTGCGACCGGGTAAGCGCATAAGAAAACGAAAAAGGTCACCGGAAACGGCGACCTTTTGCACGCAGAAAAGTGTTATTGCTCCAATACGTCAAATGCCGCGCGGTAGAGGAGCCTGCACGCGAATACGTTTCGCCACCAACCGAAGTTGAAGAGCGAATAGCGGTAGTATTTCTCCGTCTCCATGATCAAAGCAAGATACGCCTGACCAATCGCAAAGCGAATTTCCTGCTCCCGCGT
>JAQVML010000130.1 GCA_028703645.1 Eubacteriales bacterium | reverse complement strand
GCAATCAGGCGTCGAGCGACCGCAGCGCGCCGATCTTCCCCGAATACGCGATGGATTGGGTGATCAACGAACTGGACGCGTTTGACAAGCGCGACGGTGATCGGTTTACCATCACGGAGGAGAACAAGCAGATTTTGCGCGACATCTACCCCTACTGGAAAGGGCGCACCTTGCAGGACAAGGGCTACGCGGCGTTTCCGGAGCGGGCGAGATTGTTTTACGACCTCGGCATCATCAAGACGGAAGGCAACATCACTTCGGGAGATGCGCATATCGCGGTCGATTACGGCAGAATCCTGCGCGAAGGACTCGCGGGCTACCGCGCGCGCACGCTGGAGCAGCAGGAGAAGCTGGAACTTTCGAACTTTGAAGACCTCAAGAAAAGCTACTTCTACCGCTCGATTCTGATCGTGCTGGACGCCGTCGAGGCATTCGCCCTGCGCTATGCCGCGCTGGCGGAGGAGCAGGCAAAAACCGCCTCGCCGGAGCGCGCAAAGGAACTATTAGAGCTTGCGCGCATCTGCCGCAAGGTGCCGATGCAACCTGCGGAAAGCTTCCACGAGGCGCTGCAGAGTATTTGGCTTATGCACGTCGTGCTCCAAATCGAGAGCAACGGCCACTCGCTCTCCTACGGGCGCATGGATCAATACGTTTACCCGTATTATGTAAAGAGCCGCGCCGAAGGCATGAGCGAAGAGCAGGCGCTGGAACTACTCGAAAATCTCTGGCTTCGTACGTTTACGGTCAACAAGATTCGCTCTTGGTCGCATACGCGTTTCTCCGCTGGCAGCCCTCTTTACCAGAATGTGACCGTCGGCGGCCAAACCGTGGACGGCAAGGACGCGGTCAACGAACTCAGCTATATGATTCTACGCTCCGTTGCGCGCTGCCACCTGCCGCAGCCGAACCTCACGGTTCGCTACCACAAGGGACTCAGCGACGCGTTTATGCAGGAGTGCATTCAGGTAATCCGCTGCGGGTTTGGCATGCCCGCCTTCAACAGCGACGAAATCATTATACCCTCGTTCCTCAACATCGGCGTGAAAAAAGAGGACGCGTATAACTACAGCGCCATCGGCTGCGTCGAGGTGGCGGTGCCCGGTAAATGGGGCTATCGCTGCACGGGCATGAGCTTCCTCAACTTTCCGAAGACGCTGATGATTGCGCTCAACGACGGCGTGGATATCGACAGCGGCAAGCGCGTCTTTGAAGGCACGGGACATTTCCTGAACATGGAATCGTTTGACGATGTGCGCAAAGCCTGGGACATCTTCGTGCGCGAATTCTGCCGCCAGGCGGTGATTCTCGATTCCGCTGCCGACATGGTGTTGGAGCAGGAGGTGCCGGATATCCTCTGCTCCGCGTTGACAGAGGACTGCATCGCGCGCGGCAAGCACCTAAAAGAAGGCGGCGCGGTCTATGATTTCATCAGCGACTTGCAGGTCGGCATCGCGAACCTCGGCGACTCCCTTGCCGCGATTAAAAAGACGGTCTATGAGGATCATAGCATCACGCGCGAAGAACTCTGGAACGCGCTATTGACCGATTTTGCGGGCGAGCGCGGAGAAGAGATCAGAAAGCTTCTGCTCGCCGTACCGAAATTTGGTAATGACGACGACTATGTGGACAGCCTCGTGGTGGAAGGCTACGACAGTTACATCGACGAGCTGAAAAAGTATAAAAACACGCGCTATGGACGCGGGCCGATCGGCGGCTGCTACTACGCGGGCACCAGTTCCATCTCCGCCAACGTGCCGCAGGGCGCGGGCACTTGCGCAACGCCCGACGGGCGGCACAAGGGCGACCCGCTTGCGGAGGGCTGCTCGCCCACGCACGCAGCGGACGTCAACGGCCCCACCAGCGTGTTTAAGAGCGTCAGCAAACTCCGCACGGACAAGATCACGGGCGGCGTGCTGCTCAACCAAAAGGTAGCGCCCAGCATGCTCGAAAAGCCGCGCGATCGGCAGAAACTGCTGCTGCTGCTGCGCACGTTCTTTAACACGCTCAAGGGATTTCATGTACAATACAACGTCGTCTCCCGCGAGACGATGCTGGACGCACAGGTTCATCCCGAAAACCACAAGGATCTCATCGTCCGTGTGGCGGGTTACTCGGCGTTTTTCAACGTGCTCTCGCGCCAGACACAGGACGACATCATCGCGAGAACCGAACAGGTGCTGTAATCGAGGATTTCCGGCGCAGTCGCGTGTTTATCCGTTGGAAAACGGCTCGAAAACTGTTATAATATGCGCAAAGATTGGTTTCATATGATCAAGTTGGATCAGGCATTTGAAACGGTAAATAGGAGTTATGAAATGAATCAGCGCTGTCTAACCATACTCGACCTGCTCAATCGCGAGGAGACGCTGGACGTCAACGACCTCGCGGAGCGGCTCAACGTTTCCGCCGTCACGGTGCGAAAAGACCTCGCGATTCTCGAAAACAAGGGGCTGTTGCACCGGCAGCACGGCTGCGCCATGCGCGTCTCTCCCAACGACGTCGGCTATCGCATGACGTTTGACTATGAAGTCAAGCGGCGCATTGCAAAGCGCGCCGCGGACATGGTGGGCAGCGGCGAGGCGGTGATGATCGAGTCCGGCTCCACCTGCGCAATGCTCGCGGAAGAGCTTGTGCGCAAAAAACGGGATGTGACCATCATCACGAATTCCGCGTTTATTGCGGGCTATGTCCGCTCCATACCCGGCGCGCGCGTGGTGCTGCTCGGCGGCACGTATGATCCCGACGCGCAGGTGATGAGCGGCCCGCTCGTCGGCAAATGCGCGGAGGAATACTATGTCGATAAGTTCTTCATCGGCACCGACGGCTATGACCCCAAACAGGGGTTTTCCAATGTGGACATGCTCCGCGCGGAGGCTGTTCGCGCGATGGCGGCCCGCGCGGACAAGCGCATTATCCTGACGGACGAGTCCAAGTTTAACAAGCGCGGCGTGGTGCAGCTCATGCCTGCGCGACAGGTGACGCACGTGATCACCAACGCGGTGCCGGAGAATTGCCGCGCATCGCTGATCGAGAACGGCGTAGAGATCATTCTCACGTAAACCAAATCACGGAGGAAACGCCTCCGTTCTTTTTTTCGCCGGGGATGCGAAACGATACCGTTTCGTTCTTTTTACGACCAAAAAGGAGAGATTGCATTGGACTTTTTTTCCGAGGGGTTTGACGGGTTTTGCGCGGCGGTGGAAGCTTCCCAAACGCCGGTTTTGTTTTGCGAGCGGTTTGACGAGCGCAGCAATATCTGGAACTTTCAGGAGCACTGCCACAACTGCATCGAGCTGATCTACTTCCTCTATGGCAACGCGCGCGTGATAACGGGCGAAACCAGCGTACAAGCCTCGTTTTACGACATGATCATCTATCCAAAGGGGAAGCCGCACACGGAGAGCTTGCAGTTTGACCATCATCAGGAGATCATCTGCCTCTGGGTGGATATACCGGGGCTGGAACTCGCAGACATTCTGCGGATTCAGGACAGGGACGCGAGATTCAAGTGGCTCATGGAGGCCATCCACGCCGAATATAAGAGCAGTACGCCGTGCCAAACGCTGATTGACCACTATGTCAAGAGCGTTGTTCTGCTCATCGGTCGTTGCTATTTTGAAAAGCAGACGCAAAACGACATGATCAGCCGCGTGATTCTCTATCTGCACGACCACATGACCGAAAGCATTAGCGTCCAGCAACTCGCGGACATGGTCTACGTCAGTAAATCCTTCCTCAGCCGCACGTTTAAGCAAAAGACGGGGCTTTCGTTGATGGAATATCTCAACTCTCTCCGGATGGAGGCCGCAAAAGCGATGCTGATTGCCAGCAATCTGAATACCGAAGAGATCGCCTACCAAACGGGCTATCATTCTACCAAATTTTTCTATCGTGCGTTTCGCGCCTACACGGGGATGTCCACGCGGGAGTTCCGGAAAAATGAGATTGAAAACAGAGCCTCAGGTTCATGATAGTATACGTTTTAGACTCAAGAAACGGTTTTAGGACCGTTTTTTTTATGGTAGCATTCTTATAGAAACAAGCAGATTCATTCTATTCATTGAAAAAGAAATTTCATTCGAAACAAATTGACGATTCATACACACAAAATTCAATATCGAAGATAAAACAACGCACTTTTTCACACAGGCCAAAACAAAGGGATATATTCATGAAAACCGAGCTCGATCAGTTACCGATGAGCCATCGCGTACAAAAACTAAAGGAAGTCATGTTTGCCGAGGAACGCTTTGCGTCTGTCGAACAGGCGAAGATCGTTACCGAGGTTTACCGCGCGCATGGCGACCTGCCGCGCAACATTTTGCGCGCGCTTTCGCTCAAAGAAGCGCTCGTCAAGATCGAGATTAAGATCACCGAAGGCGAACTCATCGTCGGCAACCGCACCACCGGTGTGCGCGCGGGCGTCATCTTTCCCGAGTCGGGCCTAAGCTGGGTGGATCGCGAGATCGAGACCCTGCCGACGCGTCCGCAAGACCCGTTTCAGATTCGTAAAGAGGATGTGAAAGCGTTTCATGAGGACATCTTTCCATTCTGGAAAGGCAAGACGCTGGAAGACATTCTCGACGAGCGAATCGGTGGCGAGATGCGCGCCATCGGCAAGGTTGCGAAGATCAACCAGACCGACCATGCGCAGGGGCATATCTGCCCGAACACCGAGCGCTGGCTCAAGTTTGGCCCAAGTGGACTGATAGATGAAGCCAAAGCAAAGCGTGCGGAGCATCCGGAAAACGCAGAATTTTACGACGGACTGATCCTCTCGCTGGAGGGCGCTTGTCTGTTCATGCGGCGCTATGCGGCGCTGGCCCGCGAGATGGCGGCTACCTCCGAAAAGAAGGACGAGCTTCTCGAGATTGCTCGCGTTTGCGAGGCTCTCAGCGGGCGCGCGCCGGAAACCTTCCGCGAGGCGCTGCAAGCGAGCTGGTTTTTATACGTCATGTTGCAGATGGAGAGCAACGCCTCCTCCTTTTCGCCGGGGCGCATGGATCAATACCTCTATCCATTTTATGAGAAAGACATCGCGTCGGGCGCGCTGACGAGCGAAACCGCGCTGGAACTCATCGAGTGCCTGTTCCTTAAGTTTAACCAAATCGTGTATCTGCGCAGCAGCGGAAGCGCGAAGTATTTCGCGGGGTTCCCGATCGGCTTTAACGTAGCCATCGGCGGGCAGAGCGAAGATGGGACTTCTTCGGAAAACGAGCTGAGCTATCTCTTCCTTCGTGCGCAGGAGCACCTGCTTTTGCCGCAACCGAACCTTTCGGCGCGCGTGTTTGCGGGATC
>JAQVML010000129.1 GCA_028703645.1 Eubacteriales bacterium | reverse complement strand
GCGCGGGATTGAGTAGCACACGGGCGGAATTTGTGCGTGCGCTATTAGAGTCCGCGGGCTATGAACTGCGGCTGTTTTTAGAATTATTGCGGGAGCAGGGGTGTCAAACCGACACCGTTTGCGCCATCGGCGGGGGAGCAAAGAGCGCACTCTGGACGCAGATGCGCGCGGACATCACGTTCCGCGCACTCATCGTGCCCGCCGTGACGGAGGCTGCCTCCGCGGGCGCCGCGCTGCTTGCGGCGTGGGGGGCGGAGCTGATTCCGCGGGGAACGTATCCTCTGGCGCTCGCCCAAGAGCGCGCGGTGCTGACCCCAAACGACGCAACAAGAGCCGCCTATGAGGCGGGCTATCGCAGATTTCGCGCAATGTTTGAGGCACTCAAGAGCGTATATGACAAGGAGGCGTGTTTGATATGAAACAACCGACGCAGGAAAAACGCAGTTTGCCGAGAGTCGGCGTGCTCGCGCTGATGCTGGAAGCGTATGAACCGATCTTTCCCGGCATCACGGCGCAGCAGACGGCGTATGTTCGCGAGGTGCTCGATTCGCTGAGCAGCGCGGCGGAGTTCCGCTTTGAATCGCTTGCGCTCAACCGCGCGGAGATCGAGCGCATGACGGCGCAGTATAACCGCGAAGGGTTGGACGGCATCCTGATCCTCTTGTGCAGCTATTCGCAGGGACAGTATCTCGTCCGCGCGATGCAGGAAAACCGCCTGCCGCTCGCGCTCGCGCTCATTCAGCCGGACGAGACGGTTGGCGACGACTTTGAGGAGCTGGAACTGACGGTCAATCAGGGCATTCACGGTTCTCAGGACAACGCAAACGCGCTATTACGCGCGGGGATTCCCTGCGCCTACTATGCGGGCAGCCGGTTTGACGGAAAGCTATTGACGTTTGTCTCGGACTTCGGCGCGGCGGCGCAGACCGTGCGCAGGATGAAGACCATGCGCATCGGCATCATCGGCAAGCTCGCGGGCATGGGCGACGTGGTCACGGACGACATGGCGGTCTACCGCAAGCTAGGGCCCGAGTTCATCTACGACTCGATCGGTGCGGTGACGAAGTGCGTCGAGCAGGTTTCGGATGAGGCGGTTGCCGAGCGCGTCAAGCAGGAACAAGAGATATTCACCGTCGATCCGAAGATGCCGCCGGAGCGGCACGCATACGCCGTCAAGCTCTATCTGGGGCTCAAGCGATATGTGGAAGAAAACGGTTACGCGGGCTATACCGCGCACTTTGAGGAGTTTGGTGCGGACGGGAGATATACCCAGCTGCCGCTGCTCGCGGCGAGCAACCTGCTTGCCGATGGCTACGGCTATGCGGCGGAGGGCGACGCAAGCTGCGCCGCGATGGTCGCCGGCATGCGCACGCTCTGCGGAATCGCAAACTTTTCCGAGATGTACATGATGGATCTCAAGCGGGATGCGATTTTGCTCTGCCACGCGGGAGAGGGTAACTGGAAGACCTGCCGCAAGGATCAAAAGCCGTTTTTAATGGATCGTGTGTTCAACGAAGGGGGACTTAGCAACCCGCCGACGCCGATCTTCGCGCCGGACGCGGGCCGGGCGAGCCTCATCAGCATCGTTCATCTCGGCGGCGAGCGCTTCCGTCTCGTCGTTTCGCATGGCACGCTGCCGGAGCAGCCCGTGCTTCGTAAAATCGATATGCCGTACATCTTTTTCCAGCCGGATTCCGGCGCGGCGAAGCTCGCTGAGCGTTGGCTGGAGGCGGGCGGCACGCATCACGAGACGGTGGTCTATGGCGATCACCGCGCGCGCATCCGGCTCTTTGCGCAACTGCTGGGAGTCGAGTATCTGGAGCTGTAAGCTTGAAAATGATCTGAACCTGTCCAGCGATGGACAACTCCTTCTTTGCGAAAAGCGTGAGTGGCGCGGACGGATGATATCCGCCTTACACACGCACTAGAAAATCGAAGTATCGATCGAATCGAACAGTTTCACGATTCGGAATAGCCCGCAAGAGCGGATGTAGGGGCGGATACCATCCGCCCGCGGAGCCTCAATCCAAATCAAAAGACTGTCCGTGAAAGGAAGCATCGTTCTTGGACAACCCGTGATGCCCCAAGCCAAGATAAGTGACTGTCCGTGAAAGTAACTATCTTTCTGGACAGCCCCATCCTAGAATATCCGGAGGTAACAACTGTGTTTCAAAATTTTTCGCGTTCGCTGGCGGATCTAGCCGGAGAAGATTACTGTAACTATGTCTGCGCGGCAAGCGCGGCGCTGACGGGAGAGAGCGAGGCTGCGCTTCGCCTGCTCGCGCACGAACAGGTTGCATTTTGCCCGCCCGCATTTTTCGCGCGGCAGGAAGCGCTGATTGCGCGCACGGGCGAGCAGATTGCACCCGCGATGGAGCACACGGAGGGCGGAGCCGCGAGTGACTCCTACCGCGCGGCGCAGCACAACGCGCAGTCTCCGCTCGCGGGCTACGGCGCGTTTCGCGTCGGTGAGGACGGGCGGCTCTATTTTGCCGCAAAGAGCGAGCATTATCATATTCCGCTGGGGCATTCTTTTCCGGGCTATCGCCTGCTGGAAATCGCAAAGCGCCTCGGCATCCCCAACGCCACACACAACAACACACGCGGATATCTAACCCGCACCACCGAGCGGCGGTTGATTGCGGGCGCCAACGGGGTACTACCGGACGACGCAAGCATGGGCGAAATCCTCGCTTCGCGCGAGCCGGGCGTATTAAACCGCGTGATCAATCTCGAGACGGGGTCGCTTGCGGTCGAGGCCGCGATCAAGATGATGTTCGCGCGGTTTTATTCCATCGACGGAACCAAAGCGCCCTGCGAAGGTAAGATTCCCGTGTTCCTCGTCATGGCGGACAATGCGGGCGGAATCACGGCGGGCTATCACGGCACGACGCTGATCGCGCAGACGCTTCGCGGACTCTGGCCCGCGTTTGGCAAAAAGGCGGAGGGGAGCGGGCTTTACCGCGTGGTCGGGGTTCCGATCAACGACGCGGCGGGCTTTGAGGCGGCGATTCGCCGCTGGAACGAGCCGCCGTATCAAACCGCGGGATTTTTACACGAGATCATCATGATGAACTACGGCGGAATCCGCCTTGATGAGTCCTTCTTGCAGCAGACGTATCGCCTCTGCCGCGAGACGGGCACGCCGACGCTCTGCGACGAGATTCAGTCCTGCGCGTGGTACGATGGGTTCTTTCTCTTTCGTAAATACGGCATTCGGCCGGATTTCGTCTCGGTCGGCAAGGGCTTTCCCGGCGGAAACTACGCGGCGAGCCGCATGATCTTCTCCGGCGCGTTTGACAACCTCAGCCAATTCGGCGCGCTGGTCACCAATGGTCAGGAGGAGCTCGCAAGCCTTGCGTACCTCATCACGATGGAGTTCATCGCGGAAAACGGCGCACAGATTGAGCGCGTCGGAAAAACGTATCACAAAGAGATGATCGCGCTCGCGGCAAAGCATAAGCAGCGCATCACGGAGGCGGAAGGCGACGCGCACATGAGCGCACTGAGCTTTGTCAGCGTGCCGGACGCGGTGGAGTTTTGCAAGCGCATGCAGCTCGTTTATGGCGTGGACATCAGCGCGCAGACGTATAAGCCAAGCTGCCCGCCGGTTGCGTTGACCAAACTGCCGATCATCACGACGGAGACGATTGCGCTCTCGCTCGTGAACAAGATGGATCGGTGCCTTTTGAGTATGGAGGAAGAAACGAATGCCTGATCAAACAGTCAACTTCGGCGTCATCGGCTGCGGGCTAATGGGCCGCGAATTCGCGAGCGCGTCCCTGCGCTGGCTGCACCTGTTAGGCGATCTGCCGCGCCCCGTGATCCTCGCGGCCTGCGACACGAACCAGAGCAATCTGGACTGGTTTCGCCGCGATCCGGACACGAAATACTTCTATCACGACTATCAGGAGATGCTGCAAAACCCGGAGATCGAGGCGGTTTACGCCGCGGTGCCGCATCACCTGCACGCAAAGGTGTATGGCGACGTGATTCGCGCGGGCAAGCACCTGATCGGTGAAAAGCCCTTCGGACTCGATCTGGAAGCGTTTCATGAGATCGAGCGCGCGATGGCGGAGCACCCGGAGGTGCTCGTGCGCTGCTCGAGCGAGTTTCCGTTTTATCCCGCCGTGCAGAAGATGGTAGAATGGTACAAAAGCGGTGCTTTCGGTCAGATCATCGAGGCAAAGTTTGCCATCAAGCACTCCTCGGATATGGACTTGACCAAGCCCATCAACTGGAAGCGGACGCTCTCCGCCAACGGTGAATATGGCTGCATGGGCGACCTCGGCATCCACACGCAGCATCTGCCATTCCGCCTCGGGATTCGTCCTGTTCGCGTTTCGGCGCAGCTTGCGAACATCGCGAAAACCCGCCCGGACAAGGACGGAAATCAGGTTCCCTGCGAAACGTGGGACAACGCGATTTTACTCTGCGACGGTGTCGACGAGGCGGGCGACGAATTCCCGCTGACGTTTGAGATGAAGCGCATGGCACCCGGCTGCACCAACACGGTGGAGTACGAAATCTACGGCATGAACCTCTCCGCAAAGTTCAGCTCCGACGACCCGAACGCGATCCATTTTACCCGAAATGACGGGCGTGAGCAGGCTTGGAGTCGGCTGGTCGTCGGCAGCAAGCCCGCGTTTCCGACCATTACCGGCAGCATCTTTGAGTTTGGATTCTCGGACTCGCTGCTTCAGATGTTCGCGGCGTTCGTCTGCGAAATGCGCGATCTAGCATGCCCGTTTGCCTGCTTTAAGCCGGAGGAAGCGAAGCTGAGCCACCGCGTACTCACGGCGGCGCTGGTTTCGCAGAAGGAAAAGCGCGCAGTTTCGGTCGCGGAGATCGTTTGACAATTTTAAATGTTTTCAAAGAAGGAGTGACGCAGATGGAACAAGTTTTCGGCCACGGACTGACCGCGCGGGAAGCCGAGCGCCGCATCCTCTATACGCCGAACGTGCGCCCGGGCTTTGTGGCGTGGACGACGTGTTTTACCTATGGCGACGGCAGAATCGGGCTTTCGTTTAAAGAGACCGTTCGCGAAAAAGACCCGTTTTATGAGCCGCCGCTTCTGGAGATGGGCGAGGCGGTCGGAGCTCCCGTTTCCTATTGCTCGGTCGAGTGCGGAAGCGAGATGGAGCGCTCCTATCGCGTCTATATGGTCTCCTCGGACAACGGGAAAACCTTCACCGAAACAGGCCGCTGCCCGCTGGAGAAAGGCTCGTTTTGCAACATGGGCTTTCCGGACGGGCGAATCATCGGCTACGATGTGCCGCGTATCAATGCCGCGCGAACGGGCTGGTTCGACGGCATCAAGGTGCG